>JAKLPX010000265.1 GCA_022013635.1 Candidatus Delongbacteria bacterium | reverse complement strand
TTAAAAGCATGCAGTTCATTGAATATTATGAATATAATCATCACCGGATCAGTTTCCTCCTACGGCGAGGAGAGCACACTGAATATAAAAGATGAAAATTCTCCGTACAATCCGCACTATAAATACTTTTGCGCTAAAATATTCCCTTCTTCAATGAATTTTTATCGCGACACAAAAGCTATACTTACTCAAAAAAGCATTGAGTTCGCTAAGGATAATGATCTGAACTTAACGGCAATCGAGCCTGCCTGGGTTTACGGGGAAAGGGAGTTCAACACCGGATTTTACGAATATCTGAAATCCGTTCAACAAGGTATCAGATTTATGCCCGGAAACAAATTTAATAAATTCCATGTGATTTATGCCGGTGATCTGGCTAAAGCATATTTCCTTGCTTTTGAGAAAAAGCTGAAAGGAGTCAACCGTATAATTATCGGTAATCCTGTACCTGAAAGAATGAATATGATACATTCCGTATTCTGCAGAGCCGCCGGATTAAAGCCGCCTGCGCCGCTTCCGAAATTTATTGCTTATCCTGCCGGTTTTATTTTTGAGTTAGTGGCTGCGATCTTAAGAAAGGCAAAACCTCCGTTGATAAGCAGATCAAGAATAAATATGATGTATGACAATATTGAATATTCAACCGAAAAAGCAAAGATACAGCTGGGCTTTACGGCTGAGACGCCACTTGAGGAAGGTATTTTCAAAACTGTTCAGTGGTACAAAACCAACGGATTTCTGGAGTAAATCATGAAAAATAAAAGTATTTACGGATTTGCGAAATCTCTTTTTATTTTGAAATTAAAACTCATAGTAGCCTTTTATTTCTTTAAGAAATTTATGAAAAATAAAAATCTTAAAGAGTTTTATTATACATTAAGACGGCTGAATTATTTCATAGGCAAAATATCGCATAATAAATTTGTTGAAATCAAAGGCAATACCAGACTTGATATGTACATCCCCGGATTCCCGTCAAAAGCATTTTTTACTTCCTGCGATAAATTTGCGGTCTTTAATGAAAAACTGCCATGCACGACAGTGCTTATGTCCGTAACTTCCGCCTGCACTTATAACTGCGAACATTGTTATCAAAGGCTGGATAAAGGTAAAGATATTGATATCGTAAAACTCATTTCAATAGCAAAATATCTTCAGAATACAGGAGTAGCTTTTTTTAATATTGAAGGCGGAGAGCCATTCCTTGTTTTTGACAGATTATTAGCTTTGTGTAAAGCAATTGACGATCGGTCCGATATCTGGGTGAATTCTACAGGAAACGGAATAACAAAAGACAGGCTTCTTGAGCTGAATAAAACCAATCTTACAGCCATAATGTTCTCTTTACATTCGCATGAACCGGAAAGAGTTAATACCTTTATGGGGAATGATCACGCATGGGATACGATGGAAAAAGCCGTTAAGCTATGCCATGAAACAGGAATTCCGGTTACTTTCAATTCCTGCCTGATGAAAGATGATTTTATAAACGGAAATTTTGAAAAGGTCATGCTCAAAGCAAAGGAATTTAAAGGATCTCTGATCCAGATCATCAAACCTAAACCTTCCGGCGCCTGGCTTGAAAACGGAGCAGAAGAATATTCCGATAAAGATTTTGAGCTTATCAAGAAAAAAGTAAACGCATATAATTCCGATAAGAAATATAAAGATTTTCCCGCAATATCGGCGCAGATCATCGAAGAAGACCCTGATATGTTCGGCTGTACCGCCGGAGGCACCGACAGATTCTATATCAATGCGAAAGGCGATGTTCAGCCTTGTGAATTTCTAAACATTTCTTTCGGCAATATAGCTGATGAGAAATTTGAGGATATCTACGCTTGTATGCGTAAAGTATTTGAAATTCCCGGGAACTGTGTTTTATGCGAGAATTTTTCCAAAGATGTTTTTAAGATATATAAAGATAACAACCTGAAAACGCTTCCGCTGAGCAAGGAGCTTTCAAATATTTTTTACAGCAGGATTAAATGCGATAAACCGACTGAATTATACAGAAAAATTGAGAAAGAGATGAAATAGTGTTTGTGAATAACCATGACAAATTGCTTGCAGGACAAATACATAATACATTATATTTAGGCAAAATAAGAAGTTAAAGAAATAATAGGAATTTAACATAGAAGGAATGAAAATGAAAAAAATCATTGTCCTGCTACTCGGTTTCGTACTGATCATCAGCGCACAGGAAATTCTGACAAAAACACTTCAAAACGGAATGGAAGTTGTAGTAAAAAAGAACACCAGCAATACTTCAGTCGGATTCTTCTGTTTTGTAAAAACAGGTTCTGTTCACGAAGATGAATACATTGGGAAAGGATTGTCGCACTACCTCGAGCACATTGTTTCCGGAGGTTCGACAAAAAACCATACTGAAGAATGGCATCAGAATAAAAGAAAAGAGATTGGAGCGATAACAAACGCATATACCACTTTCAGTGCTACTGTTTACTATATGCAGGCTGACAAACAATATACAGATTCATGCCTGTACCTTCTTTCCGACAACATAATGAATTGCGCGTTTGATCCTAAAGAGTTTGAAAGAGAGAAAGATGTTATAGCAAAAGAATTCGTTTACAGAGTGGCATCTCCGATGGCAAAAGTTTACAATAAAATGCGCTCAAGAACATATCTGACTTCAAATGTGAAGAATGAAGTTATAGGCGAGATAGAGATTTTCAAGAAAAACACACGGGAAGACATGATGGATTATTACAACCGCAGATATATGCCCAATAATATGGTATTCGTGGCAGTCGGCGACATTGATCCGGTCGAAATGATGACAAAGATCGAAAATACATTCAAAGATTTTGATAGAAGAGTGCTTGTTCCTATATATCAGCCTGAGGAAGAAATCAGACCCGGAAACATCAAGTATATTGACGAATTCGCAATTCAGCAGCCGAGAGCTTTTATTACAAAACTTATTCCTGATGCTGATACTGAAGAATTTGCAGCCATTACGATGGCCGCTCAGATCCTTTTTGAAAAAAGGAACTCCCCTGTACAGTATAAACTCGTGGAAGAAGAAAAACTGGTCAACTGGATATATGGATATTTCAACGACGGCGGTTATTTCCCTGAATCCATTATACAGATTATATTCGAAACCAAAGACGCTTCAAAACTTGATCATGTAGTTAAAAGAATAGACAACATAATCGCAGATGTTGCAAAAAACGGCATTACTCAACAGCAGATAAATGAAGTAATAGCAAGAGAGAAGGCGCAGAAAATATTAAGAACCCCTGACTCGGACAGGGAAGCTCAGAATATCGGCTGGAATATGATCGTTTACGGGATACCGGATATCTTTGATATTCAGATGAAGCAGTTTGAAAAACTTACTCCTGAGACGGTAAATGAAGCCATAAAGAAATATTTCATACCTGACAACAGAGTAATTTTTTATGGAGTTCCTGAAGGCGAAAAAAAGAAGATCGAAGATTCAGGGAAAAACATAATGAAAACTGAAGCTGAAAAAATCGTTATCAGTGAAGACCTGTCATTGTTATACAAACAAAATACAACCGATCCGGTAATTCATGGAGAGATATTCATGCCTGTTTCGACTGACTATGAAACTCTTGAGAACGCAGGCTCATTCCAATTCGTGACAGATATGATGCTTAGTGGAGGCACAAAAAAATATTCTTCGATGGATCTAAGCTCTTGGCTTGAAGACCATGCTGTAAGATTAGGCTCAGAAATAGGTCCGAACGGGCTTTATGTTAGTTTCAAATGCCTCAAAGACGATTACAAGGAGTTGATGAAACGATTATACAGTATAATAAAAGAACCTGTTTTCGATAAGGAAGAACTTCAGCTTGCCAAAGAGCGGGCGGATGCAGATTATAAAAGAAATTTAAGTGATCCCGACAATGCCTACGACGAATTCCGTATCTCAGTTCTTTATAAAGGACAAAGGGCCGGTATAAACGCGAAAGATAAAAATGATATTATTCAGAAATTGACAAAGGATGATCTTATTAACATACGAAATAAATATTTCATGACTGAGAACTTAATTGTAACTCTTTTCGGTGATCTTACGAAAAAAGAAGCTGTGGATTATGCAAACGAGCTGAAAAGTAAAATCCCGTCTGGAAATATAAGCGGTGCGAAAACACCTTTGATCGTACCGAAATTAAACGATACATTCATCAACGAATGCGAGTTTGAGCAAGTAAATGTAGAAATGAATTTTCAGGCTCCACTTCAGGGCGATCCCGATTTCTTCGCAATGACGGCATTAAATCAGATTATGTCCAACGGATTCTCTGGAAGACTTGCAAATGCCGCAAGAATTCAGAATGATTTGTCTTATTCGACATATTCATATTATTTGGGAGCTAAAGATTATTCATTTTACAGAATTATTTCCCAGACTTCACTGGCAAAAAAAGACAGGCTGGTTGAAGTGCTGAAAAATGAAGTACAAAGACTGATTGACGGCGATATTAATCAGGAGGAAATTGACATATCGGTTGAATCTTATGCCAAGATGCTCGACAGCTATTTTACGGACAATAATCTTGTCGGAACAATGACGGCTTATGAGTCCAGAGGACTTGGATATAATTTCCTGAAAGAGTCGCTGAAAGACCTTAAGAAAGTGACGCCTGAAATGATAAAAACCGTAGCAAATAAATATCTTAAAGATGCGGCGGTCATAATTTCACAGCCTTCAGCCGATGTCAAGCGAATTGTAGAATAGAAATGAAAGGGCGGTTTTAACCGCCCTTATTCTTTGACTTCAAAATTATATCATTCCCCATATATCTTGGCTGCCCTGTCGTTAGTAAAACACTCAGCCAGAAATCACCCTCAATATTTATCTTTTTCCGTTTTCCGATAACAGAGCTTAATGGAACATTAGTAAATTTACCGTTCCAATAGCCGATCATTATTTCTGTTTTTCCCGCCATACCTGCATGAGCGGCATTCTGTGCAAAATTTGAACAGAACATCGAATCAATCGGGGTAGGCGGTAAGGATCTTATCATATAGCTGGGATCTATGTATTTAATAGAATATTCTATGCCCAAATCATCGAAATACTCTTTAATTCTATCCTTGATATACATACCTATATCGTTATGCAAAACATTACCTGATTGGTCGGTTTTATGTTCCGAACTGTTAAAAAAATCCTGACCGGCTCCTTCAGCAACAACAATAACGGCATGTTTTTTTTCTTTTAATCTTTTTTTCAAAAGATTTAACAATCCGTCTCTACCTTCTAATTCAAAAGGGCTTTCCGGTACAAGAACATAATTAACATCCTGAGAAGCTATTGATGCGGATGCCGCTATATATCCTGAATCCCTTCCCATTAATTTAACAATTCCTATTCCGTTCATTGTGCCTTTTGCCTCGACATGAGCGGAGTTGATAGCTTCTACGGCAGCTGAGAAGGCAGTCTGGTAACCGAATGTATGCTCAACGAAAACAATGTCGTTATCAATAGTTTTAGGTATCCCGACAATCGAAATATCAAGGCTCCTGTCAGCTATTTCATTGCAGATGTCATTGGCGCCTTTCATCGTGCCGTCACCACCTACCGTAAACAGGATGGATATCTTCAACTTTTCTAAATAATCAACTATCTTTTTCACATCCTGACTTCCTCTCGATGAACCTAGTATTGTTCCTCCTTTAAGATGGATGTCCTCAACTGTCTTGACATTCAATTCTATAGGTTCCGGCTCGTTGCCTTCCACCATACCTCTGAATCCATACATAAAACCATAAATTTTATCGCATTTATACCAGTAGTGCATCGAATTGACCAAACCTCTGATGACATTGTTTATTCCTGGGCACAAACCACCGCAGGTAACAATACCGCAGGCAATTTTTCCCGGTTCAAAGTGCAGGTATTTTCTTGGTCCGCCTAACTCAAACGCCGGTGTTTTATTTAGATCATCCTGATGATTTTTTACAAGATCGATCTTTGAATCAAAAAGAATTTTCTCGCTGTCCTTGACGAAATTTGCAAAAATACTGCTGTCCCTGAAAGACAACGGTATCGGAGATTTGAACACACATTCACCAAGATTTTTTACTTCCGTATTATCGAATATCTCAATTAGCATAAATTACCTCTTGTAAATAATTATAATTATTCTTTATTAATATAATTACCCTATCTCTTTTTCACAATAAAAAAAGGGCGATCATATCGCCCTTATATTTACTTATCTGATGTCCTTTTGGTAGTAATTATTTAATCTGGTTGGACTTCATTTTTCTTTTACAGCAGTTACATAGAAAAATTTCCTTTGCTCTGTTAAAGGTGCTGTCCATTCAGTTCCATCGAAAGAACCTGATTCGTCAATTTCGAATGTGCCATAAGGGTCGGTTGAAGAATAAACTTTATATTCCACAGCACTTTTTACTTGTGCCCATGAAAGTTTCATGTCTTTTGAGGTTACACCCATAGACAAACCTTGCGGAACGGCAACATCTGCGCTGTTAACTACCGTCAATGTTGTGGCCTTATCGATCTCAAAATAAGCTGATTTCTGCTCTGAATCATCCCAATACACAGATACATTACGGGTACCTGTAAAAGGGATTGATGTTTCAATTTTCCATGTCCTTTTTATTTCGCCTGCTGATTCTTCTGTATTACGAAGAACAGTAACATTACCGATATCATTTCCTGAATCATTTATTTTTAATCCTATTCCGCCGAAATGATCTGCTTTGTTCGAATTGTCAGTTCCTATAAATCTCTCTGATTTTATGTTACCAATTACCTTTGCATCACTGCATTCTCCTTTAACGGCAGATGCAGGGGATGCGAGATTCAGAATATTATTACCTGTAATAATATTCCCCTTTATAAATTTAAGCTGTCCCAGCACATTCAGATTCTGTTCGAGCAGAATATTACCTTTTGATTTATTGACAGTTACATTATTAAGTGTACAGATATTTGTGACAGTATCCTCAGCTGACCCAATGAATTGTATCATTGAAGCAGGATCAAATTTTATCAGTTGTGAATTATTCAGAATTTTATTCTGATTTATCTTAATTCCGCCGTAAACAGAAATATCCCTAGGTCCGAATGTAACCTGGCAATTTTGACCAATCACCATTTTGGCCTGCAAAGAAATAATCAGGAGAATCGAACATAACATTAAAGCTTTTTTCATTATTCACTCCCGTTATTTATTTTACAATCCCGTCTAATTGTTTCTTAATTAGTTCAATTTCAGCTCTTAAAATTTCTAACTCTTTCACTAGTTGTTTATTTTCATTAAGAACTCTTAATCCATCCGATGCAACATCTAGGATGCTTTCGTCTTTATCTTTTCCACTAGAAGTTGAAGTAACACTAAAAGACCTAGATAAAGCCTTTGTTCCATGCGAATTTGAGTGAGCATCACCGTCAATATATGCCGTAATATTGCTTCCGGTTATATCCATCAGTTTTTCAGTCGAGTTGCTAACCATCATTCCGTCGGTGTTTACATTTAGCAAATTTGTGTTTACACCTTTTGTTGATGCGGTTGTTGTGACACTAAAAGATCTGGAAAGTCCTTTGTCTTTTTGTGAGTCATCAACATATGCCGTAATATTGCTTCCGGTTACATCCATTATTTTTCCATACTCATTAGAAACTCTTAATCCGTCGTTAGCAACATCAAAAACTTTGGTTTGACCTTTATTAGAGGATGTAGATGAAACACTAAAACTTCTGGAAAGTCCTTTGTCTTTTTGTGAGTCGTCAATATAAGCGGTAATATTGCTTCCGGTTACATCCATTATTTTTCCATACTCATTAGAAACTCTTAATCCGTCGTTAGCAACATCAAAAACTTTGGTTTGACCTTTATTAGAGGATGTAGATGAAACACTAAAACTTCTGGAAAGGCCTTTCGTAGCATCCTGCTGTATGAAAGCATTGATCCTGCTCGAATTGATCACCATTATGGTATCATTTGCATTTAGAATAGTTAATCCTTCCGATGTTACGACCATAACCGGTCTGCCAAATTCGTCTTTGATCTCAAAAAGCGTTTCAGCTTTTAATCCTGTACCTGCTAGTAGCGTTAAAACAAGCAGCATCTTTGTAATTCTTTGTACCATTGTTTTCCTCCATTTTTTTTATTTACATACTATATGTTTTGACAGGCGGAATCTAATTAAAAATAAATTTAAATGCAAGAACTATTTTTTAGGAAATTAAGATATATTATTTAAGCGAATTCTATATTTATTGTATATAAAAAGGGCGATCATATCGCCCTTTTTTCTATCTATTATCTTGCCTGTTTACCAGTTTTATTTTCGCTGCAGTCAATTTTGTTTCATTCGTTGCTGTCACGAAGTAGAATTTTTTTGTTTCTGGAGTAGAAACTGTCCACTCGGTACCGTTAAATGAACCTGTTTCATCAAGAACGAATGTTCCGTAAGGATCCACAGAAGAATAAACAGCATATCCTGTTGCTCCTGAGACGGCATCCCAGTAGAGAGTAATATCAGTTCCGCTGACAGACATAGCCAGATTTGCCGGGGCTTCGACCGGAATTCTGTATTCCCAGTTAAGATAAGGATATCCGTTGTTAAGACTTGTGTGAATATTCCAGATATCATCCGTTCCGTTCACAGACTCACCGACAAAATCCCAAGTAGCATCAGTGAATGTGCTTAATGTCCTCATCTCAGTGTTTGTTAAACCGGTTGCTGTTCCGCCTGTTGTTTCCTGTCCTGAAGTTTCTGTATTCCAGAAATTGTTTGACATTGTACCTGCTGAATATAATCCTAAAAATCCTCTATTTGTCGGGTCGGATGTGTCTTCGTAATGGACACCTCCAGTTGAATAACATCTCTCTATTGGACCGCTGCTTAATTGTCCCAAAAAGCCTCCTATATAAGTACTTGCACCTCCGGATAATCTTGTAACTTCCGTATTAGAATAACAATCATAAATACTGCTGCCGGTTGTAGCATATCCTGAAAATCCCCCGACTCTGCTGCCGGTAGAAGATTTGACCTGTCCTTTTGAATAACATTTCTTTACTGTTCCTCTGCTGTAACCTACAAATCCTCCGGTGTAATTACCACCGGTAAAATCCACATTATCAAGTCCCATATCTTTGATCTCGCTGCCTGCAGTGGTATAACCGAACAATCCAATATAGAGTGTTCCTGTCCTGCTAATATACAAATTCGATATAGTATGACCGTCACCGTTATATTTCCCTGTGAAATTATTGATCGGAGCCCATCCCAATCCGTCGTTCCAGCCGGTTGTGGCTGAAGCATCTATATTTGCTATCTGGATAAAACATGCCGTAGGATAATTTCTAACATTATCAAGCTGTGTTAATGTAGCTACCTGATAGGGGTTGCTGACAGTGCCTGCCCCATCTGCAAAGGCATTGATGACCGAGCATACCGTAAAAGAAGTTGCCGCGTTTACAGTATAGGTAGCGGTTCGAGGAGAAGCCGCGGTATTAAAAGTGGCTCCTTTAACTTCAACCCAGTATAAATTCTTCGAATCCTGACCTTCTGCATCAGGTTCATAAACCATTTCAACCGGTTCTCCGGATATTGTGTTTTCCGATCCTTCGATCCCTTTTGATTTTACTGATGAAATATCATCTTTTTTTAATATGACCTTTCTCAAATTGTTGATTTCGGTGTCTCCGTCAGAGCTTTTTACCGGTTCGTATTTCCATACTTTTAAGGCTGTAAGATTATTGCTGTTATCTTCATTTGAAAGCCAGCTTGAAGTTACTGATCTTGTACCGGAGAATGCATTAGAAGTCTGTACCGTCCATTTTCTCAAGATACCTTGTGAACCATAGATCGTTACTTGATTTCCGGATCCCGAATATCTGTAAACTGTAACAGTGCCGAGATCCGCACCCGTGTTATTTATCGAATACCCAATGCCTCCGAAAGTGTTTGTACCTGTTCCTACAACTCTTGCTGCCTTTAGATTTCCTGAGACATAACCGTTTATTGATTCACCTGATAGAGTCGCGGATGTACCAACTTCAAAAGTATTTGTACCGGTTAGGACATTTCCTTTTGTGAAAGTAATATTACTGGTTAAAAGAAAATTGTTAGTACTGTTGTTAAGCCTTAAACTTCCGCTGGTTTTATTAACCGTAATGTTCGGAAATGAGTATATATTCGTTATCGTGTCGTTTGCTGACCCTGTAAAAACAAGTCTGGAAGTGACTACTGTGGACAAATTGGCCGAGGAATTTTTGATATTTCCGTAAACTCCAAGGTTTGCATTTCCGACAGTGACTCTTGCAGTGGATGCTATACTTATGCTTGAAAATAAAAATTGCAGAGAAAGCAGCAGAATCACAATTATTGCTTTTTTCATATTGTCCCCCAATCTATTTCGAAAATTTTTCATTTTTTTCCCTTTATCAATTTACATAGAAAATAATCAATTTCAAAAACAATTCCTGTGACGGGCTTCACAATAATCGATTTATTTCAATAATTTTTCAATCATTTCTTCTAGTTTTGCGATCCTTTGTTCCTGTAGATCAATTTTATCGATTAATTTTTTATTTTCTTCTTTTAAAGATTCAATTTCTTCACTTCCGGGGAAATCTTTATCCCCTTTTGCACCGACGCCGATCTTCCCGCTTGAATCAACTTTTATGTATGTAGAAGTTCCAAGTACTGTTGTAGGCAAACTCGGGATTAATACAACACCGTTTTTTCTTATCATGAAAGCGTTGGATGTATCAGATGTACTTGTCCCGTTACCGACTACAAATAACGGATCTGTCGAAACCCATACAGTTTGGGTACCTGCAATGTCATTATATCTTCCGATTACAAAAGAGCCGTAAGCTTGAGCAGTTGAGTAGTAACCCATAGAGGCAGAATTAGTTCCGGTTGCTTTTGTCATTACACCAAACGAAGAAGAACCCGATCCGGTTGCCTGGGTTAAATAACCGGTTGCGGTGGAATATGAGCCCGATGCAATTGTTGACAAGCCCATCGAAGTTGAGTATGTACCTGTTGCATCTGTCAAAGTTCCCATTGCACAGGCGTTAGATCCTATAGCTTCTGTTTTATTACCGACCGCAAAAGAGCTGGATCCGGTAGCTTCTGCTTCAGTACCGATAGCGAAAGAGTTTACTCCCGTAGCCAGTGATTGGCTTCCCGATGCAAAAGAATTCTTACCTGAAGCATTTGCCAAATAGCCGCTTGATGATGAATACTGACCTGATGCCTGACTTCTGTAACCTGAAGCGAAAGATCCCTGTCCGACAAGTTGTGGATCAGTTATTAATACATACCCGATTCTGAATGCATTTTTGTCTTTATACCAAAGCATGGTCGAATCGTTTACGACTTC
Source organism: Candidatus Delongbacteria bacterium (assembly GCA_022013635.1). Classification (GTDB taxonomy): domain Bacteria; phylum UBA4055; class UBA4055; order UBA4055; family UBA4055; genus JAKLPX01. The sequence continues at coordinate 381 of JAKLPX010000265.1, read as the reverse complement.
AAAAACTTGCTCATTAGATATTTTCATAAGGTTACCGGAGCCTTTTTGGGACACCTGATCGTTGATCTCAAAATCCCTGTTTAGTGCCGGATTTACATTCGCTGTTATACCAGTTTTGCTGATACTGAATATTTTATCAGAGTTGTCACTCGGGTTATAAAAAGTGGCTCCCTCATTGGTAGCTATCTCAAAAACCTTATTTTCACCGCCTTTTGATGTCGATGTTGCTACTGTAAATGTTCGGGAAAGTGCTTTATCCTTTGCATCCGGTTGGATGTACGCCTTTATTCCCTGAGTGCTGATCACCATTAATGTATCTGCCCCGTTTAAAACTCTTAGTCCGTCCGTAGATACATCAAGTACTTTATTGTTTGAAGCATC
>JAKLPX010000264.1 GCA_022013635.1 Candidatus Delongbacteria bacterium | reverse complement strand
GATCCGCAAAAACCCGATGGTTATTTCAGATCCAAATTCTCAAAAATGGAATTGACTAAAGAAGTTTCTGGCATAGATTTTGAGGTTCAAGATAAAAGCAATTACGGCGACAGAGAAAAAAGCTCGGATAGTTTAAAGGCTAAGATTGATAGGCTGAGAAAAAATAAAGCTCCTGCTTTGCTTATAGCTCAGGTTGAAGTGGAATATCACAAAAAATTTGCGCTTTCCTTTGCCTGTATTGTAATGATATTAATCGGGGCGCCGTTAGGAATGATGTCAGGCAGGGGAGGACTAGGCGGGTCAGCTTCAATGAGCATTCTTATTTTTACAATTTATTGGTTTTTTCTTATATCCGGCGAGGATTTGGCAGACAGAGGTAAAATTGACCCGTTTTACGCAATGTGGAATGCAAATATAATCATCGGAATACTCGGTCTTGTATTGATCCGTTACGCTTCAAGAGGCGTAAAAATAAATTTTGGCTGGCTGAAAACATTCTTTTCATATTTTACGATCTCACATTGGAAAAAGAAGAATGATTAAAATTTTAGATGTATATATTCTTAAGAAATTTATCATTACTCTGCTCATGTCACTTCTGACAATGGTACTGATCTATATTATAATTGACCTTTTTGACCATCTTAATAAATTTCTTGACGCAAAAATGCCGTTGATTGGATATGTATTGTACTATACTCTGAAAATCCCTGAAATCATTTCGCAAATTTTTCCGGTAGTAGTTTTTATGTCATTACTGTTTACCTTAGGAAATTTAACAAAATATAATGAAATAGTGGCGATGCTGTCATCGGGTATCAGTCTTTTACGAATATCGGCGCCTTTGTTAATTCTGGGTATTTTGCTTTCAATAGGGCATTTTTTCTTCACGGAAAAAGTTGTTCCATACTCGTCGAGAAAGCATTATGAATCTAAGGATTACTATCTGGATAAGGGTTCAAAATTTCACAGAAAAATGAATGAATTTGTTTATCAGGAAAATAACAGCATAGTTTATATCAGTTCATTCGACAGTAAAAGTCAAATAGCTTCCGGAGTTTCATTACAAAGCATTAATGACGGCAGAATAGATTTCAGAGTTGATGCGGAAAAGATGTTTTACAAAGACGGAAAATGGGAATTAAAAAATCTTATCAGGAGAAAATTTTATTCCGATTCGACCGGCTATGAAAAATTGGATTCCATCTCATTATTTTTAGATTTCGAACCGAAAGATATTACTGAAATTGAACTAAAACCTATCGAAATGGGCTATTTTGAATTGAAAGAGTACATAGAGAAGAAGAAAAATCTGGGCGCAGATATGACCAAATGGGAAGTCGAGAAAATGTCGAAACTGTCATACAGCGTTATAAGTCTCATACTGATCCTGATCGCCATCCCTTTAAGCACGGGTCGGGGAAGAAGTTCTACATCGGTCAATTTCGGTATTTCGGTGGGAATAGCTTTTGTGTATTATCTTCTGATAATCATGTTCAAGAACTGGGGAGCGGTCGGTCAGATAAATGTGCCGATATCCGCATGGACTCCGAATATAATTTTCGGATTAATAGGAATATATTTAATCAGACGGGCGAAATAATGAGCCCGATCATGATTATATCGCCGAATGGCTTTACCGAAGAAAAAAAATATATTTTTGATCTGATTTCCGAGTTTACCGGTTCGGAATTTAAAATCGAATTTCAGGAATCCCAAGCATATAAATTTATTCTTCCGAACGGTAAAACGATAATAATTGACGATAGGTTTTTCGGAGCTTTGGAAGAAAATAATTCATATTTGAATAAAGATTTTATTCCTAAGGAAATCCAATATCTTTCAAACGATTACGCAGAAAATTTGCCTATTTTATTCGGCGATGAATCATACTCAGAGGTTGAAAATGAAATAAGTCTCGGTTTTGATATCATGGCCTCAATATTCTTCATGGTAAGCAGGTGGGAAGAGGTTGTAACTAAAGAGAGAGACGATCACGGCAGATTTTCAGGGAATTTAAGCCTTGCGGTAAACAATAAATTTATCAAGAGACCGGTCGTTGACGAGTATATCACGCTTATAAAGAAACTGATCGGCAAGCTTGATCCTTGCGTAACATTCAAACAGCATAAGCCAGAAGTTTTAATCACTTCCGATATAGACTCTTTCGCGAAATTCAACAGCGGAAAAACCTTAAAAATGTTCGCGGGACATTTACTTAAGAGGTTTTCACCGGCTTTATTTTTTACTGATCTTTTTCAGCTGACCGGGAAAAGGATTTTCGGGAAAAAAGATCCTTACGATACTTTTGACAGAATTTTTAATATAGCCGAAAAATTTAAGACCAAGCCGATCTTTTTCATACTCTCAGCACCCGAAGGACCGTATAATGACGGCTGGTTCGCAGCTGCTACCTATGAAAGGACAAGGATTTTCAAATCCTTGTCTGACAAGGGAGCAGCCTTAGGACTTCACTACGGGTATTTTTCTCTTTTAAATCGAGATAATATCCGTAGCGAAAAATTCGAGCTTGAGAAAAAGTACGGGATCCCGATAAAAAAGGGGAGAGCTCATTTTCTTCAGTTTGATGTAATGAACTCATTCGACATACTCAAGCAATCCGGAATTTCGGAAGATTTTACTCTCGGATATTCCAGACACGCCGGATTCAGATGCGGAACGGGCAGAGCATTCAAACCATGGGATTTTAATCGTAAATGTGCTCACGAAATTATAGAACGGCCACTTATCGTAATGGATACAACACTTTTTGGGCATAACAAAATGAGCAAAACCCAAATCAAAGCGGAATTAAAATATTATCTCGATATTTCAAAGAAGTATAACACGGATTTAACTATACTGATCCATAACTCAAGCCCGAAGTTTGTGTTTGAGGCTATTGAGGAAGTTTAGAATAGTTTCTTAAAAATATAAGAATAAATAAGGAATAACAATGAGCAAAGATATTGATCTGATCCTGCGTAAAGCGGTACAGATATTTTCAAAAGAAAGTCTTATAGATAGACTTAAAAGCGGTAAAACTCTAAAGATCAAACTCGGAGCCGATCCGAGCCGTCCAGACCTACATCTCGGTCATTCGGTAGTTCTTAGAGTGTTAAGAATATTTCAAGAAATGGGGCATGAAGTGATCTTTGTAGTAGGTGACTACACAGCTATGATCGGCGACCCGTCCGGCAAGAGCAAAACAAGACCTGCACTTACTTTTGAAGAAACCCGTAAAGCCGGTGAAACATATTTCGAACAGGCTACAAAGATATTAGATAAGGATAAAACAAGGATCGAATATAATTCAAAATGGCTTGCTAAATTAACTTTTGAGGAAGTATTGAAGCTTACAAGCAAATACACTATAGCTCAGATCCTTGAAAGAGATGACTTCAAAAACAGGTATGATAATAATCAGCCGATCGGAATGCATGAACTTATGTATCCGCTTATGCAGGGTTATGATTCCGTGGCTTTGGAAGCAGATATTGAGATCGGCGGGACAGATCAGACTTTCAATTTACTGGTCGGAAGAGAACTGCAGAAAGATTACAATCAGAAGCAGCAGGAAGTTCTTACATTTCCTTTATTGATAGGTTTGGACGGAGTTGAAAAAATGAGCAAATCGCTTGATAACTACATCGGTCTTGATGAAACGCCAGCAATTATGTTTGAAAAAGCTATGAAAATTCCCGATAATCTGCTTCACGATTTCTTCCGGTTGACTACAGACATACCTTTACAGGATTTCGAAAGTCTGATAAATAAAGACATTCGGGAAGCTCATATTGAGTACGGAAAGGAAATAATCAGAATGTACCACAACGAATCGGATATTGATCATGCCGTAAAAAGGTATTTTGAGATAGCGAAAGGTGGAATTCCAGATAATATCATTGAAAAATTCATCGATAATGATAATCTGAAAGATAAGAAAATATCTATCATCGAAGCTTTAAAGTTTGTAGGATTTGCAGGAACAAACAGCGAGGCGAAAAGAAGCATTGAAGGAAAAGGAGTTAAGGTCAACGGTGAAGTGGTCACAGATATGAAAATGGAATTAGATATGTCTGATCCTAAAATTATACAATTCGGAAAATCGAAATTTGTAAAGCTGACAGGCGAAATTAAATAAAATATTTGAGGGGATTATAAAAAAGTGGACAACAGACAATTCTTATTGTATATTTATTAAGGCAATAAAAAAAGAGAATAAAAATGCTTAATAAAGACGATGTAATAAATACAATTGAAGCTAAAAAAGACGAAATCAAATCTTTAGGCATAATTAAGCTGTCTATTTTCGGTTCACTCGTAAGAAATGAACTTGATGAAAACAGCGATATTGATTTGTTGGTT
>JAKLPX010000263.1 GCA_022013635.1 Candidatus Delongbacteria bacterium | reverse complement strand
CTCTGATCGCATAGAATTTTTGAACTAATTGCGGCATAGCAAATGGTGCAACACTTGTCAGCATTATTAGAGAGAACAGTGGCCATAACCCTGGAGGACCTACGGTAGCTGTCAACTTAGGATCTATATCTGATAACCTATTAGCAATAGATGTTAATCCACCTCCACCGTTTATAGTGAAGACCAACAGCATAATAACACCCAATGTCATTATCATTCCAAAGAATGTATCAATAACTGACATTGACTTATATCCACCCATGACAAGATAAATTGATGTGAACAGTCCCATACCTACAACAGCATGCCAGTATTCTACACCGGGAAGTGAAATTTCAAACAAGTATGATAAACCCTGAAAAACTGCTGCTGAATAAGGTATCAAGAAAACAAAAATTACTAATGCGGCATAAAGTTTAAAGTATTTCGCTTTATACCTTATCTCAAAATATTCACTCATTGTTGAAATATTATATCTGGTGGAAGTTTGTTTGATCTTCCATGCCATCAACCACCAAACTCCGAGAACACCTATCAATGCATTAAAAATACCAATCCAAACACCTGAGAAACCAAATCCCCACCCAATTTTACCTGCAAAACCGATGAAAACTACTGCCGAGAAATATGCAGTTCCATAAGAAAATGCGCTCATCCATGGTCCGACTTTTCCGCCGCCGTGAAGAAAATCTGAAAATGATTTGGTTTTTTTCATGCCAACAATCCCGAAAACTATGATCGTAAGTGCATAGAGTGAAAGAACTATTATTTTTACTGCCATAAATTACCTTTCCAAGTTAATTTTATAAGTTACTGAATATAAGTTTTTGAATTATTAAATGCAACGCTGAAAACTTACTTTTATTAATGATAATTTTCATTTTTATATGCTAAAATTTTACTTATATTTCATGCCATGAAAATGAAGACAGGAATATTAATTATCGTTTTTACTTTGCTGATATCGGCGTGCACCAGCAGTAAAGCTGTAGAAAGTGACGGCTTCCTATACATGGAAGAAGTTTATGCTCATGCAAAAAATAGTTTTAATTCAGGAAAATGGGATGATGCAATCAATTGGTACGACAGGCTTGACAACGATTATCCGGAAAATCAGTACAGAGACGAAATTCTATTTGTGAACGGTTACATATACAAATCGGTAAAAAATGACCCTGAAAAAGCGAGTCTGTTCTTTAACGAACTGATAGAAAATTATCCCGATTCGGAATTTTATAATTCGGCAGAATTCGAATTGCTTCACATAAACGAACCGGATTATATGCCGAAATTTGAAAAATAAAGGAAGTAATTATGAAAAGAATTTATCTTGATAACAGCGCAACGACAAGAGTTGACGATAGGGTAGCGAAAACAGTAGTTGAATATATGATAGAAAAATTCGGAAACCCTTCTTCCGCTCACAGTTTCGGACAGGAGGCAAAATATGCCCTTGATGATTCAAGAGAAAAGATCGCAAAAGTAATTAATGCAGGAGTAAATGAAATTTATTTTACTTCTGGTGGAACTGAGTCTGATAATTGGGCAATTAAAGGAATAGCTGACAAATATACTGCTCATAATAAGAAAGTTCATGTTATTACTTCAAGTTATGAACATAGCGCAATATACGCAATTTGTAAAACATATTCAAAAGTATTTCCGAATCTTTTTACCGTTACATTTTTATCACCTGACAAAACCGGATTAATATCATTTGAGCAAATTAAAAATGAGATCAACAAAAATACTAAACTGGTTTCAATTATGCATGTTAATAATGAAATAGGCGTTAAAAACGACATTTCATCTATCGGAAAGCTTTGTAGAGATAATAACATCATCTTTCACACTGACGCGGTACAATCTTTCACAAAGATACCGATTGATGTTAAAGCAATGAATATTGATTTGCTGTCAGCTTCTTCACATAAAATTTACGGTCCAAAAGGCGTTGGAATGCTTTATATAAGAAAGAAAATTGAAATTCTGCCAAATCAATACGGCGGACATCAGGAAAGCGGAATGAGAACAGGAACAGAGAATATACAGGGAATCGTCGGATTCGCAAAAGCTGCTGAAATAGCTCTCAATGAAATGAACGATGATATTCCCAGAATAACAAAATTACGGAATAAGTTGTATAAATTGATCTCGAAAGGGCTTGATAATATTATATTAAACAGCGACCTTGAGAACGGCTACGGCGGAATCCTGAATCTGACTTTCAAAGGAATCGAAGGAGAAGCGGTTTTATTATCACTCGATCTTGAAGGAATTGCAGTATCTACAGGTTCGGCCTGCTCGACAGGACAAATTAATCCCTCAAGAGTGCTTCTTTCCATAGGCAGAACGGCTGAAGAAGCCCAAAGCTCTATAAGATTTTCAGTCGGTAGATTCAATACTGATGAAGAAATTGAGATCGCAGCGAAATCTGTCATCGAAGCAGTCACAAGATTAAGAAGCATGATGAATTAATATGAAAAACAAAAGAGTGCTGGTCGGAATGAGCGGCGGGGTGGACAGCTCCGTTGCCGCATATCTGTTGAAAGATCAGGGATATGAAGTGATCGGCGCCACAATGAATCTCTGGTCGTACGAAGAATACGGCGGAAATAATGAAAACGAAAAATGCTGCTGCTCAATTGAAATCTTCAACGATGCGAGAGCCATAGCCGCCGAGATCGGAATCCCTCATTATGTTATAAACTTCAGAGAAGAATTTAAAAGGGTGGTGATTGACAATTTCATAGCAGAATATATGAATGGCAGAACACCTAATCCCTGTGTAATCTGCAACACAGTCATAAAATGGGTGGAGCTTCTGAAGAAAGCCGATGAAATGAATTGCACATACATCGCTACCGGTCATTACGCTACAATTCGTTATAACGAACCTGCATCTTTGTATGAACTGTATAGAGGTAAAGACACGAAAAAAGATCAGAGTTATTTTCTTTATGGCATGACCCAAAAAGCGCTCTCACGCACCCTCTTCCCCATTGGTTACTTCACAAAGGAAGAAGTGAGGGCAATAGCGAAAAAGCTGGGACTGAAAACGGCTGAGAAAAAAGAAAGCATGGAAATATGTTTTATTCCCGACAACGACTACAGAAGATTCCTTAAAGAAAATATTGAGGATTTCGGCAGACTCATCAAACCCGGTAAGATGCTGGATTCAAACGGCATGTATCTTAAGAGAGAACACGAAGGATTTCCTTTTTACACAATTGGTCAGCGAAAAGGACTCGGAGGCGGATTTCCTGAGCCTATGTATGTTAAATCTGTTGACGCGAAAAGCAATACGATAAGTATCGGAAAAGAGTCGGAACTATACGGAATGGAAGTGCTTGTATCTGAATTGAACTGGTTGTCCGGAAAGCCTGATGAAAAAGAAAAATACAGCGCCAAAATAAGGTTTAATTCAAAAGATAAACAATGTAACCTCAAATTCATTAATGACAATATTGTAAAAATAATTTTCGATGAACCGGTCTTTGCCGTTACTCCGGGTCAATCTTGCGTTATCTACAAAGATGACATGGTTATAGGCGGCGGAGTAATTACCGAATAAAAAAACATTGCGGGAATATGAGTGAAAGAATTGAACATATCCTCGAAAATCTTCCAGCATCTTCCGGTGTTTATTTTTTTAAGAATAAGACCGGCAAAATTATTTATATAGGTAAGGCTAAAAACCTTCGTTCGAGAGTAAAATCATATTTTCTGAACATAGGTAAGCATCAGCAATTTAAGACTGAAGTGCTGGTTAAAAGAATTGAAACCATTGAATATATCGTCACCGATAATGAGCTTGAAGCCCTTCTGCTTGAAGCCAATCTGATAAAACAGCATAAGCCTAAATACAATATTGATCTGAAAGATGATAAATCTTATCCTTATGTCAAGATAACAAAAGAACTTTTTCCGCAGATATTCATAACGAGGAATGTTGAGCAGGACGGATCAAAATATTTGGGACCGTTCATTCATGTCAGAGCCATAAGAGGAATCATCGCCACATTAAAGAAGCTTCTTAAGATCAGAAATTGTTCCTTAAATATTACATCTGAGAGCATAATCAACAAAAAGCATAAAGTCTGCCTTGATTATCAAATCAAAATATGCGGCGGTTACTGCGTGAATGAAACTCAGGCTGTTGAATACAAAGAGAATGTTAAAAATATAATCGCATTTTTCTCGGGGCAGAACAATTCACTGACCGATCTTCTTGAGCAGAAGATGAAAGTAGCTTCAAAGGAAAGAAATTTTGAGCTCGCGACCGAATTCAGAAATGCATTAAAGAACATTGATGAATTTACAGTCCGGCAGAAAGTCGAAAATGCAGTTACCACACCGAGAGATTATTTCGCTGTCGAGATCGAAGATAATGATGCGTGCTGCGTCGTATTCAAACTCAGAAACGGCAGGCTGATCGCACGGAATCATTTCTTCCTCAAAGGTGTTTATCAGAAAACTGAAGAGGAAGTGCTCGAAGAATTTATTAAACTTTACTACGATATTTCGCGGTTTGACATTCCGAATGAAATAGTCCTGAACACAGATATTATTGATTATTCTGTAATTGAACAATGGCTTCGGATTCTTTCCGGTCAGAAAGTGAACATACTGACAGCCTCCATCGGCGATAAGGCAAAATTATTATTTCTGGCACAAAAGAACGCTCAGCTTCTTCTGAATGATCTGAAACTCGAAAAAATGAAGCGGGACTTCACTCCGAACAGCCTGAAATCACTCATGCGCGATCTTGACCTCAAAAATATTCCAAACATCATAGAGTGCTTCGATATTTCGCACTTCGCAGGCAAAGAAACCGTGGCTTCAATGGTCACATTCAAGAACGCAAAAGCCTTCAAATCAGGTTACAGGAAGTTCAAGATCAGAACAGTTGAAGGCGTGGACGATTTCGCTTCTATGCGTGAAGTAATTGAGCGTAGATATACTTCACTTAAGGAGGAAGAAGAACCGGTCTGGCCCGATCTTATCATGGTTGACGGGGGCAAAGGTCAGCTTTCCTCCGCTGTTGAAATTCTCGAAAAGCTGAATATGTCAAATATCCCGATCATCGGGCTTGCAAAGAGGCTCGAAGAGGTCTTCGTTCCCGACAAAAGCGAAGCCGTCATAATACCGCGAACATCTTCTGCACTAAAACTGCTTCAGCAGGTGCGGGACGAGTCACACAGATTTGCTATAACCTATCATCAGACTCTGCGAGGTAAATCGATCTCATCCGAACTTGAAAATATCAAAGGTATCGGACCTGCCAAACGGAAAGAACTGTTCAAT
>JAKLPX010000262.1 GCA_022013635.1 Candidatus Delongbacteria bacterium | reverse complement strand
TCGCAGGCACTTGCGAGGTAAAAAAAAAGCTTTATGAAGACAAACTCGACTCGTGGAAAGAAATAGAAACAAAAATGAAAAGCGGAGATATTACAAAAACTCAATACGATGAATTATTGCCTAAATATAATTCTTTATGGGGAGAATCTGAAAAACTCAAGAAAGATTATATGAAATGCAAAGACGAAGACGAAAATAAGCACAAAGCCTCTTATAATGAAGGTATCCAATTTAAAAAAGACAAGAAATTTAAAGAGGCTCTAGCGAAATTTGTAGAAGCGATTAAGATAAAAGATGATTTTGAAGAAGCTTATCAGCAAGCCGCTGATGTTTGCGCGGAATTGGCTAATTTTACCGATATGGAAAAATATCTTGCAAAAATTAAGACTGACGAAGAGAGAGGAAAAATCTATTATAGAGTCGGAAACGATCTTCTGCATACAAATCCGGATAAAGCGATTGAATACTATATAAAAATGTCGAAATATTATAAACCGGATAACGCATATTATCTGATCGGCGGGGTTTATATAAGCAAAAAGAATGATCCTGAAAACGCCATAGTTTATTATAAAAAGGCTCTGAAAATAGATCCGAAAGATCATAAAACTTACAATGCTTTAGGCGGAAGTTTAGTTGAGTTAAGCAATCTCAGCAAAAACAAGGAAGAAAAAGACAAATTAATTGAAGAGGCTATTTCTGTAATCCTGAAAGGAATTCAGCTGGGAGATAAAGGTTATAGAAAATATTATGAACTTTGCGTAAGATTGGCTCAATTATACAATCTTCAGGGAAAAGCCATAAGCGCTTTGGAATACGCCGACAAATCAATTAAATTCAGCAAAGACAGCAAATACAGCTTGGGGCATCTGGAAAAAGCAATTGCCTTAATAAAAATGAAAAAATACGATGAAGCGAAAAAATCTTTACAAATCGCACAGGAAGATTTTTTGGCGAAACCATCGGCAGAATACTGGCTTGGCGAAATTAAACGAATAAAAAAATAATTGAGAATTTTTCAGCCATATAATTTGGAGACTCTATAATGAAGATTAATATTATGATTGCTTTGGTTTTTGCCGTTTTGTTCTTTGGATGCGCCGCAAAGCCTAAATTTAAAATGGAAGACATCAGGCCGGAGAATAGACTTGAGACCGCTGTAACTTCCGAAGACATAATAACCGACGAAATCGGAAAAGAATTTTATAAAGAAAAAATTGAACCTCACTTTTCAATGTTCAGATGGATTAAAAATAAAAAAGTTCCGGTTTATGCGGACGATTCGAAATTTGCCGAACCGATAACTTTCGTTTATTCAAGAGAATTCGTGGAAATAGTTGACGGAAAAATCGGTCTTGAATTAACCCGAATTAGAGTTTTTAATAAGGAAAGAGGTTATATTGAAGGATTTACGAAAAATAAATTCCTTTTCGATACGGATTATTATTCAGAACCATTCGAATTGACAGAAATGGAGATTGTAAGAAGAAAAGAGGAGGCGGAGAAACAGATTAAGCGTGAAGACGAAAGGCAAAGAAAAAATCTTGAGGCGCAGAAAGAAAAAGAGTATAACATGGCCATTGCATCTGCCAGAGACGATAATAAATCAGTTATGAAAATGACTTATCAGCAATTATCCGCATATATCACTCCGACTTATACCGAGGATTTGGTTTATACGCAAAATGCGATTAAAACTCTGAAATTTACAAACGAAGACATTTCGATATATTTTTCTATGAAAGACGGTCAGGTTACCGGAATCCATGTAATTCATAACACCGACGGATTTTCAAAAGAAGAAGCAAATGTGTTCCTGTTCGAATTCGTCGGAGAAATCTTTTACAGCACTGAAGATGTTGAGAATATCAATAAATATATTATTAAAAAGGCAGGTGTTTTTGAAAGAAGCGAATATCCTATGTGCATTAAATTCGACAACAGCAAAAACAATCCGATTATTGAAATGACGATAGGCGTATTTACCGGCATTGAATAAAAATTTTCTGTCATAATAAATAGAAATAAAAAGACGCGTTAACGCGTCTTTTTATTAAAAAAGGGAAAAATGAGTTCGGAGAAAAAGAATACAAATACAAATTTGGCTCAAAATAAAAAAGCTTATCACGATTATGAAATATTAGAAAAATATGAAGCCGGCATCGTTTTGGTCGGCAGCGAAGTTAAGTCAATAAAAGCCGGCAAAGTATCATTAAAGGAAAGTTACGCCAGGTTTTTTGATAATGAATTATTTATCGTCGGAATGCATGTTTCCGAGTTTGCGGAAGCAAATATATTTAATCACGAAACAACAAGAAAAAGAAAACTGTTGTTGAATAAAAGAGAATTAAAAAAACTCCAGATCAAACTACATAATACAGGCTTAACTATAATTCCTTTAAGAATATATCGGAAAATGCATTTAATTAAAATGGAAATAGGCCTCTGCAAAGGTAAAAGGGAATTTGAAAAAAGAGAGACGATAAAAGAACGGGAAGTAAAAAGAGAACTCGACAGAGTCGTCAAATCTTTTAATAAATAAAAAAGGCTGCAAACGCAGCCTTTTTTTTATTTACCCTTTTTTACTTCCTTGATTCTTGCAGATTTACCCTTTCTTTCCCTGAAGTAATAAATTCTTGCCTGTCTTACTTTACCTTCCTTAACTTTTACGATTTTATCAATGAATGGAGAGTTTAACGGCAATATTTTCTCAACGCCGACTCCGTTCGATATTTTTCTGATCGTAAATGTTTTACCAACGCCGGTTCCTTTTACTTGTATTACCACGCCGGAAAATACTTGGATTCTTTCCTTGTTTCCTTCGACAATCCTTAAATGCACATCCAAAGTGTCGCCGGCATGAAAATCAGGTCTGTCGGTCACGATTTGCTCGCTATGTAGAGAATTAAGCTTATCCATCTTGCTACCTCTTTATTTTAATTTATTAAATATTTCAATTAAATCCGGTCTTCTGTTTTTTGTTTTTTCAACAGAATCATTTTTCCGCCATTCGTTAATAGCTTTATGATTTCCTGAAATCAAAACTTCGGGAACAGCGTAATTTTCAAATACCGGCGGTCTGGTGAAATAATCGCAGTCCAGCAAATCGTTCTCAAAAGAATCCGAATTTGCCGACTCAATATCCGAAATTACGCCCGGAATTAATCTGCAAACGGAATCGGTTATAATCGCCGCGGGAAGTTCGCCTCCCGTCAGAATAAAGTCTCCGATTGATATCAATTTATCAACGAAATTTTCTATTCTGCCGTCAATGCCTTTGTAATGCCCGCAAATAATTATCAGATGTTCTTCATAAGACAATTGCCGAGCCGTTTTTTGATTATATGTCTCTCCGGACGGTGTAGGCATAATAACTATCGAATCATTCTTTTTTAAATCGCGTATAGCTTTTACAAAGGGTTCGATTTTCATTATCATCCCGGGGCCGCCTCCATAAGGAGAATCGTCAACGGTTCTGTGCTTATCGTTTGTCCAGTTTCTCAAATCGTGAATACCGATCTTCAAAAGACCTTTCTCGGAGCCGATCTTCAATATGGAGTTATTCAAATAACTCGTAAGAAGCTCAGGCAAAGCCGTTATTATATCAATTTTCATCGGGCAACATCCCATCAATTAAAGACGCTTTTATCCGTTTGTTTTCTATGTCAATATCCTTTATGAACTGCGATATCGCAGGTATAAGGACTTCTTTCCCCTTGTGATCAACCACATAAATGTCGTTCGATGACATTTCGGTCACACTTTTCATTTTACCTATCAGATTTCCTTTCAGATCAAAAACTTCGCATCCTATCAAATCTTCAATGTAATAATAATCTTTCGGAAGTTCAAACCGGTCTTTTTTATGAACGGTTATCCTGTAGCCGATAAGAGTTTTAGCTTTTTCTTCTGAATCAATATCCTTGAATTTAACGGTAATTATCTTATTTAAGTATTCTATTTTAGATATTGTCAATTCAAATGGAGTCTTTTTTTCTTTTGTCAGAAAAAAGCTTTTCATTTTCTCAAATCTTTCCGGAAATGAAGTCAATGGTACTATTGTCAAAGAGCCGTTAATTCCGATTGTCTTACCTATTTTACCGACAAATATATAGTCCTCGGGATTGATCATCGTTTACCTTTAAGCAGGATTATCAGTCTTTGGCGCATTTTTAGCGGCTTCCGCGGCTTTCTTTTCTGCTTCTATTTTTGCCTTAGCTTTTTTGGAAAGAGTTTTCTTCTCAACCTTTTTTGCTGTTTTCTTTTTGTCTTTTGCGACAATCCAGTTTTTATAAGCATCTTCAACCTGTTCGCAGCTGTATTTTCTTACAGGATTACCGTTTTCGTCCGTAACGGCAATATATTTTATTACTTTTTTACCGTTTTTGTCGGTGCTTTCGACTCTTTCTTTTTTCAGTCTTCTCGTCATATCATATCTTAACATGATACCTTCTTCACTGAAAAGATTTTTGACTGTAGGCGACGGTTGAGCTCCGTCCAAAAGCCATTTGATAGCTTTTTCCGCATCAATTTTCAGTCTTTCGGCTTGCCCTGACGCTATGGGGTCGTAGAACCCCAATTTTTCGATATAGTCCCCGTCTCTTCTCTTTCTGGAGTCTATAGCTATGATTCTGTAGAAAGGGGTTTTCTTCTTTCCCAATCTGGTCATTCTTAGTTTTACCATTGTTCCTCCGGTTTTTGTTTTTATGTAATTTAATGAGTACTCAGGGTACCAATCCTGAATGCCCATTACACAATTTAATACGGCCGTTTGGAGGGCTGTCCTCTAAACATACCTTTTGCTAATTTATCAAATCCTATTTTTCTGATTTGTCTCATCATCATATTCATTTGTTCGAATTGTTTCATAAGTTGATTGATTTCCTGAACGCTTCTTCCAGAGCCTTTAGCTATCCGCAGTTTCCTTGAGCCGTTAAGTAAATTCGGCCTGTTTCTTTCTTTTCTTGTCATGGAATGAATTATCGCTTCAATTTTTACAAACGCGCCTTCGTCTATATCCATCGAGTCAAGTTTATTTCCGATGCCGGGCATCAGTTTCAGCATTGATTTAATTGAACCCATTCTTTTTATCTGCTTTATTTGAGAAAGAAAATCGTCATAAGTAAAATCTTCCTTTTCGAGTTTTTTCGCGAGCCTTTCCGCTTCAACCTGATCCATATTGTCCTGAGCCTTTTCGACCAGGGTCAGAATATCGCCCATACCCAGAATTCTCTGGGCAAGTCTGTCGGGATGAAACGATTCGATTTCATCGAGTTTCTCGCCTGTACCTACAAATTTGATCGGTTTTCCTGTAACTTCTCTGATAGACAAAGCGGCACCGCCCCTGGAATCTCCGTCCATCTTTGTCAGTATAACACCGTCAAAATTCATTTTCTGATTAAATTCAGTCGCTGTGGTAACGGCATCCTGACCTATCATGCTGTCGGCTACGAAAAGAATTTCATGCGGCGAAACGGCTTCTTTAACCAGAATAAGCTCGTTCATCATGCCTTCGTCAATGTGAAGCCTTCCGGCGGTATCCAAAATTATAAGGTCATGTTTATTTTGCTTCGCAAATTCTATAGAATTTTTACATATCTCAGGTACATTTTTGTTATCCTCAGAGTAAACAGGGATATTCAACTGCCTTCCCAAGGTTATCAACTGATCAATTGCGGCAGGCCGGTAAATATCCGCGGCAACCATCAGAGGATGCTTCTTATTTCTTTTCCTGAAATAATTTGCAAGTTTGGCTGTGTGAGTAGTTTTACCCGAACCCTGAAGACCGCACATCATTATGATTGTGGGTCCGCTCTTCTGAAATTCTACTTCGCTCGTTCCTCCGCCAAGCACTCTGACAAGTTCTTCGTGGATAAATTTAATAATCAGCTGACCGGGAGTGATCTTCTCATAAACCTTTTCCCCGATCGCTCTGTCTTTTACCTTATTTATAAAATCCTTGACAACATTATAGTTCACATCCGCTTCCAGCAAAGCTACCCTGACTTCGCGCAATGCCGCCTTGATATTATCCTCGGATATCCTGTGCTGGCCTTTCAGCGTCTTAAATATAGATTCGAGCTTTCCGCTCAGCTCTTCAAACATAAGTCTCTCAGAGTTATTATATAATAATAATCCTTATTTCTAAGGAATTGCGAATATAAAGAAAACTTATGCAAATTGCAAGAACGAACTTTGAGAACCCGACCCACTTTTTCCCTTAATCTTTCAAAGATGCGCCCTCTTATTCACCTGACTTTCCTTCACTTTAAGAACAAATTCATAGCTCTCATAAAAAATTGTCCGCAGTTTCTTCGCAATCGGAGAATTATACGAATACCTAATCTGAGTACGGTTGAGGATAAGTCTTTCGAGGCTCTTTCCGGCGAACAAGGAATTCGAGGATATTATCGTTGACGCGGAGACGATTACGCCGTTCGCGAGGTTTAAGGGAAAAGTCTAAGTTCGTCTAACTTTCGTCTAAAGTCTTACTAATTCTCTTGTAAAATTCGGAAGTGTTCTGAAAAGAAACCGAACTATTCTGCAGGTACTTCTGCAGGAACTTCCTCAACGGGTTCGGCCGCCTGTTCGGGAACGGATTCTTCCAGTGCTTTTTTGGCTTTCTTGCTTTTTCTGTTCTTTCGCCTTTCTTCCTTTGCCTTCAAAGCTTCTTCGTCAATTTTAGGCTCGTAAGGAATTTTGCATATAGAGCTGACCGTAGCAGTTTTAAAACATTCGTATTTCAAAAATATAAAACCGTCATTTGCAAGAACAGGAAAATCGTTATCCTGCGCAATCGGCAATTGCTTTACATAAAAACCGGTATTCGCTTTCCATTTATTCATATCTACCAAAAAAATAGATTCATAGGGATCGAATTTAGCCATTAGCACCATATTGTCGCCCACAAAAGCCATACCTTTGTCTTTTGTAGCCACATCGCCCATTATAACCTCGGAATTTGCATTTTTTTCTATGTTTGAAGTGATTTTGTCCGTTTCTATCCCTATTTCAGCGACCTGAAGATTGATTTTATTGATTCTTTTATCTCTGAATTTTTTAGATGTTTTCGATAGTGATAAAGCATTGCAATAAAATAAATTATTTCCGGTTGGGCTCCATTGGAAAGGATAATCTGTAAATCCCGATAAATTATCTACAATTACGCCTGTTTTGTTCGATCTGTTATAAACAATGATGTAATAATTCGCATATCCATACCCGTCTTTCACTTCCTTTTTATGCGAAATGTATGCAAAAACATTCGGATCTGCAGGAGAGCAAACCGGCTTTATTTGATCGTGTTTTTTATTAAACATCAAATCGTATTTAACTTTTGAAAAACCGGTTTCTTTGTATTGCAGAATATTATCTGCAACAGCAATATTATACGCCTTGTTATATTTCTGTTTTATATCCTCTTTCTGAATTTTTACGGTAAAATAAATATCGTCTCCAGTCGAGTTGAAGTCCGGATATAAACAACTGTTTACCGTCCCTTTCGGTTCTTCAAAATCAATCCTTGAAATTTTTATGCCTGATTCGTCCATAAGATGAGGGTCCAAAACCTCAACAACGAACAGCTGTTCTCTATTTTCGTAGCCGTTAGAATAAAAAACAAATATATTTTTTGACGGATGCCAATTTGCTCCCATCTCTTTTACAGGAAATGGTATCATTTTAATATTCTGCTCATAATCTTCAATAGCGGATATCCGCATCACAAACTGAGATTCAATATTATATAGAACCAGCTTTACAGACGGATCTCCCGGAGCTGTAACTTCAAAACTTATAATGTTATTGTCAAAAGGCGCAATTTGAATGTTTGAAATATACCCGTTCAATTCGGGATCGTCACCTGCGATAATATCTTCCGTATTGACATTTTTTCCGTCAAAGATATTTTCTAAAAAAATACGCATCTTCGAATATGTATCTTCTTCGGCAGAGTCAATATTTGCAGTTTCGATATTTAGAATCTCGCTGTTTTCTGCCTTATCATCCGAAGCAACACCCATATCGAAAAGCGACTGAGCATAAAGAAATGCGGCGAATATTATTATTAACATTCCTATTCTTTTCATAAATACCCCCATACATTAATTTCGCGATTCATTTTTCTTCCGAGTCATCAAACAGTTTCGGCTGGATGTCAAGCGGTATAATTTCATTATCTCCGTTCCCGGATCTCTCAGCTTTAATCCTGATAATATTTTT
>JAKLPX010000261.1 GCA_022013635.1 Candidatus Delongbacteria bacterium | reverse complement strand
ATGATCGCAGTAGAGAAACTTAAAAGCAGAATTATAATAAACAATAAAGGGGAACTGCTTTTCCCAAAAGAAGAATTCGGAACAAGAAGCGAAGCGAGGAATAGGCTGATAACCGATCTTTTATCGAGAAAGGAGTATATGGAAAAGGCCGGAACCGGTATTAAGCGTGTAAGGCAAGCCTGCAAAACTAACGGCAACAAGGTGGAATTTGATTTCACGGATGCTTTCTGGACGGTAATACATTCAAATGTCACCGAAACCACCCAAGAAACCACCCAAGAAACCACCCAAGAAACCACTCGCGACGGTATAATTAGATTGCTCAAAGATAACCCCGCGTTTACTAGAAAGGATTTAATGCGCGAACTGAACAAGGGTGACGCAACAATAAAAGAGCATTTATCAAATTTACAAAAAGATGGCTTACTTGAACGCGTTGGCGCGACAAAGAAGGGCCACTGGGTCATCATCAAAAAACCGGAAGATAAAAAATAATATGGTTAACATTTTCAATATTTTCAATTTTATTTATAACATCGACAGTATGTTCACAGCAGCCTGACAGCACAAGAATGACCAATGCGCAGGTGGATGAGATCATCTCGACCATTGCAGGTCTGTTAAAAATATAATTTTTTATTTAAGAAACATAATCTTTCAAAGCATGGATATCCGCCATTTGTTCGCCATTTGCTCGCCATTTGCTCGCCATTACGCTTCAATTATGATATAATGAGAATTTTTATTTATACCTTGCTTTTCAAGAACTGAATTATCTACTAAAAAATTCAGGTCTCTTATTGCTGTTCTGCTTGATACGTTAAAAAGTTTTTCGTATTCCTTTCTGGTAATACTTCCGTGCACTTTGACATATTCGATAGCCTTTTTCTGCCTTTCGTTGAGGTTCTCTATTGCAACACCTATTGCAACACCTGATTCTTTAACTTCAGATGTTTCAGCTTCACCCTCATAAGCATCCATATTGGCACGAAAGATGGTTAGGAAGTGCGTGCGATCATCATCGGTGTGGAATTCAGGCTCGGGTGATCCGTTGTCTATCATAGCTGTTCTGATCTTCGGTATTCCGGTACTGCGACCTTCTGTCAGATCAAGTTCTTTGAGAAAATCGCCTATCCTTCTGTTCCTGTAATTTCTGACTACGACCCTTTCTTTTTTTAGGTCATTTTCGCCGACCGGTGGTATTGGTCCCGGAAGGAGAGGATTTCGATATGGTCTTTGAAAACAGAGACTTCTATCGTTGTTGATTATCGTAGCTTCTGTGATACACGGCATTCGCGAGTGCTTCTTCCAAAGCTGTGAGAGGATAGTTGAATATTCTTTCCGCTTCTGCGCGGGTATCAAGTTTTCTGATCCTTTCTTTGATGACGGAGTTCTTTAAGTACTGCAAAGCCGCCCTAAGCTGATGATGTATCGGTCCGGAAAAAATCTTCTCGGTGAATTTGTCTCCGATCTTGTCTTTAAATTCCACAATTTCTATAATTGCGCCTCTGAAAAATCTGGATGGGTCGGTGTTGAACATCAAAAGCCCTATGTTCACAGGTTTCAGGTATTCGTCAGGGCCTCTCGCTATCTGCATCTGCCTGCACAGATCGGCAAAAGGCATCTTTTCCGCGCTGTTAAACAGGTCGCTTTTTACTTCCCGAAGGTATTCTTTGATCAGAGTCAGATTGATATCCTCAATTTCCGCATTTTGATTGATCCTGTCATCGAACGGTCAAGCAGATTATTGCGGTCAATAATAAAACGGTTAACATTTTCAATATAGAATGCAAGACCGTCGTGGATAGCTATGCATTTACAGCGCAGGTCTGTTAAAAGTATAATTTTAGAATGTAGTTATTTAGTACCTTTTTGAAGCTTTTTAATCATTTCAACCGCATTTAATCCGATCTCTGAGAAAGCGAACCATTTTTTGCCCAGATCTTTAAGTGAAGCTCCAATGTGATAAACGGTAATGTTGTCAATTATCAGGAAACGATCGTGAGATTTATCAAATTTTATCACATCAATCGGCGCGTATTGAGCACTATGCTTTTTCAGATCAAGTTTTAATTGTTCTGAAATATTCTGAGTGTATATTTTTGCATGTACTCCTTTTTTACGCTTTGAAAGCAGAACGAGAACGCTTTCGTCTATGTAATTATCTATCAGGACAATAGATTTTTTTGCAGATTTTATAAATGACACGACTTTTTCATACGCATCGAATATTTGGCCGTCATAAAAGATCCCTTCTTTGAGTGGCAGCGCTTTCATAACTAGAGCTTCGATCTGTTCGTCATGCTCATAAACCTTTTTTTCAAGGTTTTCAAATCGCTGGTTCATTGCATATCCTTTAAGCAGATAATTCTTTAATGTTTTTGTTGCCCAGATTCTGAACTGGGTGCCTCTGAGGGATTTAACTCTGTATCCTACGGAAATAATTATATCAAGATTGTATAACTTTGTTTTATATTTTTTGCCGTCTTTTGCAGTTAGTAAGGAATCCTTACATACTGACTCTTCAATTAATTCTTTTTCATTGAAAATATTTGAGATGTGCAGAGTTATATTATTTCTTGTTGTTAAAAAAAGTTCGGACATCTGTGTCTGAGTAAGCCAGACAGTTTCATCTTCGATCCTTACTTCAAGTTTCGATGACGCCTCATCAGGCTGGTATATTATTATTTCGCCTTGTACGGCTTGATTTTTTTCTTTTAATGTCATACCCATTTATCCTTACGGTTATAATAGCAGAATTTAATGATTTATAAGGTT
Organism: Candidatus Delongbacteria bacterium; assembly: GCA_022013635.1. Taxonomy (GTDB): domain Bacteria; phylum UBA4055; class UBA4055; order UBA4055; family UBA4055; genus JAKLPX01. The sequence continues at coordinate 409 of JAKLPX010000261.1, read as the reverse complement.
AAGATCAAGTATATTTTCATGACAATTGCTGGTGCTTGACAAAAGAGTGGAAAGAAAAAGAAAGATATTCGATAAATATTTTAGAGCTTTCGGTAAAGTTAACGGCATCAAATTTCAGCCGGTATTCAAAGGCTGTGACAACTATGTGAATAAAACCAGCGAAAAGATGTTCGTTCAGGGATTGTGTCTGCCTTCAGACACAAAGATGACCAATGTTCAGCTTGATGAGATCATCTCGATCATTGCAGGTCTGTTAAAAATATAATTTTGCACGGGTGTATTTTATTAAAAACAAGTATATTGATTAAGATTAAACATTTAGTTATATTTAAACCATGTATTAAAAATAAAGGCTAATGAATAAATGAAACTCGGCGACATAGGCGCATTAATAAAAAAAGACGAATCT
>JAKLPX010000260.1 GCA_022013635.1 Candidatus Delongbacteria bacterium | reverse complement strand
CCTCAATTCCCGAGAGAATGTAACTATTTCGGGATGGTAAGACCGAATGCTTCTATGATTTTACGCTGGATAGGACTGGTCTCGGTATATAGTCGTCCATATCTTCCAGAATATGTGATTTGTACCATCGTCTCCATGTTCTCTATAACTTCTCTGACAGTGAGATTTCTGAGTGTCTTGTCATCCTGAATCGTATTTCGTATCTGGCAGATAAATATAAGTGCGATAAACTGAAGGAACATCCTGCTGTCCATTGCAGCGGATGAATGCATTCGCAGACGCTTCATATCGAGTTGATTCTTCAGATCATCAAAACTATTTTCAACTACATCCTTCGCACGATAAATTCTAAGTGCCTCCATTGGTTCTTTTACAGAAGTAGACAGTATGCAGAAGAAGCCTGCGTAACGCTTTCTATATTTCTGAATCGCGGCATCGTTGAATGACACACTGAGTCCACGCTTTGGAGTCTCTTTAACGGTGAAGAATCGTTCATAATGTTCTTCGTGAAATTTCACCTTCTTTCCCGACTCTAATTCCTGTTTGTATTGGAGCAGTTCACGCGTAAATTTGTCAAATCCTTCTGCAGCCTGTTGCGCATTGTAATAAATATGCAGGTAAGTTCGCCGTTTGTCCTCACCCCATTTATAAAGACTGGTCGCTGCATACAGAGATTCGGTTTCGTTGATCTGATGATAGTATTTCGGTAACGCAATGGATTCGTAGTGGCGGTCAATAATGTTCTCGACCCATTTTCTTCCGGTCGGTACAGCCATTGTAAAATGATGACGGCGTGCCAGTATCTCGTCAATATTCGTTTCGCTATAGAAGCCGCGATCCAAAACAAAGTGAATTGCATTAGCACCGATAAAGTCCATCTGCTTCATTGTTGTTTTTAGCGTTGCCACATCAGTTATATTGCCCGGCATTCTGCGGTAATAAGCAGGCAGACGGCTCTTCTGTCCGAAGAGCATAGCAAGATTAATCTGAGGAAGGGCCTCGCCGTCACGATTGTATCCGTATCGAATGTATTCGTTGCTCCGTGCATAAGACGATATCGAGGTAATGTCGTAGCACAGGTAGTCTCGTTCTGTTATTTTTCTTAGCCAAAGCGAAAGAAATTTCTGGCGATCTGCTTCCGTGATCTTGAGCAACAACTCGCTTATGCGCTGACTAACGAGCCGTTCACCCGAAGGATGTAGATGTCCATTACTCCATGGCTCGCTTCTTGAGAGCGGTAGCCCTTTCTGGACAATGAAGTAAACAAGGCTCAATATTTCAGAGTGCAGTTCAGGAAAACAATGTTTTAGTATGCCTGCGAGCCCTGTCTGCTTCACAAGTTTCTCAAGCAAAATAAAAGGACCTGCAATACGAGCATTTGCGGTTAACCCATGGATAGTCGTTGAGTCCTCAGCGATCTTATGCTTTTTCGCTGATGGAATAACTTCCCCCGTTTCCTTGTTTAATTTTCCTATGCACACCTGTTTATTGCGCGGGGCTTTCTTCTCTCTGTCCCAATAGCTCTGAACAGAATAGACATAAGTGACTCCGGTCTTTTTGTTATGATGGTATGTCCTGCTTGCCATAAAAAACTCCTCGATAGTTACATAATACTATAATGTAACTATGTTTTTGGCAAAAAGCAAGTGTTATTTTAAAATAATGAGCTTTATTTTTGCTGTTTATATTAAGGCGTAGTTACAGATTTCGGGAATTCAGGTTGTTAACAAAAAGATAAATTCATACAAGGCTGAGTTTTTTCAGCGCGGGGGTGGGGCTTACTGGACTGTTTTTATTGACTACGAAAATGTTCATTCTCCGAACGAAAATACGAAAGCTATGGAAGAAGCCCTTAGCGAATCGGATAAAGCTCTTTTCGGAAAATTGAAGGAGTGGAGGAAAGAGGCGGCGGATAAAAACGGTTTTCCGGTGTATGTTGTTTGTAATAATAAAGAAATGCTTGAATTGGTAAGAAATAAGCCTTTAAGTTTGGAAGGTTTAAGAAATGTGCAAGGTTTCGGGGATAAGAAAATCGAGAATTACGGCAAAGAAATAGTTGAACTGATAAAGAGTTTTGTGAATGTTGAGTGATTATCCTATATTTGAAAAGTGGTATTCGCTTCTCGACTGGATTTTGGACAGAGTTGACAGTTTTCCTAAATCAGTCAGGGTTACAATTTCTACTCATATTTCTAATCTTGCGCTTGACACTCTTGAGCTTGTTATAGAAATGGTTTATACCAAAGATAAGAAACCGATTCTGAACTCAATAAATCTGAAACTTGAAAAACTGCGGATATTCTTTAGGTTGTGCAAAGACAGAAGATATTTGGCTATATCGCAGTATGAATTTGTTTCAAAGGAAATTAACGCTGTCGGGCTTATGGTGGGCGGATTGCTCAAAGCCTGATATTAACAAAAAGGGGCATTATTTGTCAAGTACGGAATCCGTAGTGGCCCGGTTCCAACCGTGTCAAACGGGGCGGCAATTGGAACAACAATGCCAACAACTGCCGGGTTGCAAATCGCAACAACAACAACCCGAACAACAGCAACAACAACATAGGCTTCCGGCTTTCGAGCACAGGCGCGCACATAAGTCTTTATACGGCTACGGCTTTGTAAACATTATCTGCGTTTGTTCAAAATAATGCCCTGCACGGGAAATTCCCCGTCGAAAATAATAAATTCCCCGCGATTGGTAGGTAATCCGAATATGGCGGGGAATTATTTTATGAGAGCGCGCAATGAAAAGAGTAAATAATTTATACGGTCAGGTTCTTTCGTTTGAAAATCTGATGTCTGCGGCGAAAAAGGCTCTGAAAGGCACGAAAAGCAAAACGGAAAGCCTTGAGTTTTATTTCAATCTTGAATCAAATCTAATAAACTTACAGAATGAAATTGAAAGTGAAATTTATGAGCCTGGCGGGTATAAATATTTTAAGGTTTTTGAACCGAAAGAACGGGAAATTGCCGTTGCTCCCTTCAGAGATAGGGTAGTTCATCATGCAATCGTAAATGTTCTTGAGCCGATCTATGAGAAAATATTTATATCTGATTCTTATGCGACAAGAAAAAATAAAGGAACTCACAAAGCCGTTTTGAAAGCTCAGGAAATGATAAAGAGAAATGAGTGGTACTTCAAATCTGACATAAGAAAATATTTTCCAAGCATAGATCATGATGTGATTATTTCGATTTTGCGAAGGAAGATAAAGGATAAAAGGCTACTTTCGCTTCTTGAGAAAGTTGTCCGAAACGGCGGTGCTGACGGTAAAGGACTGCCTATCGGGAATCTGACAAGCCAGTTTCTTGCGAATGTTTACCTTGACAGGTTTGACCATTATATGAAAGATGAATTAGGATTCAAGTATTATGTCAGGTATATGGATGATTTTGTTGTTTTTGATAACCAAAAAGAGAAGTTGAAAGCACTTCGTCCAGAAATTGAAGAATTTCTAAAGTCAGAACTATGTCTTGATCTAAAAGAAAAAGCGACTTACATAAACAAACGGATGAACGGACTTTCGTTTTTGGGCATGAGAGTTTTTCCCGCAACAGTTAGGATAAACAGAATAAATCTGAAAAGATCGGTCAAAAAAATGCAAATGAAAGCTGAATTGTATTTGGAAGGCAAGATAAAAGACGAAAAAATGTCCCAGTCTGCACAAAGTATAACAGGCTATCTGAAATATTTCAATACATATAAGCTCAGGTGCGATCTGATAGCTAAGGGAGTATTGTATTGATTTGATCAAGATAATGCAGTATATTACAGGTAAGTAAACGGAGAATGAAGATGAATAAACAATTAACTGCGATTATAGAAAAAGAAGATGATTACTATGTGGCATTATGCCCGGAAGTTGATGTTGCAAGTCAAGGAAAATCAATCGAAGAATCATTAGCAAATCTTAAAGAAGCTATAGAGTTGTTTTTTGAAGTTGCATCTCCCGAAGAAATCAAGCTTAGAATGCACAGTGAAGTATTTGTTACTCATGTCGGAGTGGAAGTTGAGTAAGTTGAAAGTTTTATCAGGCAAGGAAATTTGTCGTATTTTAACAGCCCATGGATTTTTTGAAGTAAGACAAAAAGGCAGTCATATTGCTATGCAGAAAAAGACTCCAGAAAGTACTATTACTGTTATTGTTCCCGACCATAAAGAAGTAAAGATCGGGACACTGATGTCAATTATCCGCCAATCAAATATCTCCAAAAGTAAATTTGAATAAAAGAAAGTTATATAAGATTATGATATAAACTCCTCTTCTCTGAATTGCTGAATTGCGTATTATATTTCTTCTCTAAACTAGCCTCTTGTGGTTCATATTTTCCTATAAAACTAGAATACAATTACACATTGCCCCT
>JAKLPX010000259.1 GCA_022013635.1 Candidatus Delongbacteria bacterium | reverse complement strand
TCAGCTTTAATAACAAAACTTAAGAATATAAGAATGAGTAAAAGTGTCTTTCTCAAAATATCACTACCTTACAGCTTTTATATAATAAAATTTCCTGGCTTCAGTTATATTGTAAATCACAAAGCTTGTGCTTGATGTTTCCCCTAAGTAAATGAAAGTTCCGTAAGGAGAACTTGAAGAATATAAAATATATGAATTTACATTCGTAACCGGATCCCAGCTGATCGTAACATCCGAGGCTGAATTTACTATCGAAACATTTATTGGATAAGAAGGAATCAACGGTTGATATAATCCGCTATTGTAAGTATCACCTCTGTATTTATCAAAAATAGGTCTGCCTGATGTTTTAATAGGATAGTCATAAATTACCATAACACCATCTCTTACTCCTGCCGCGAATTCAAGATCCCCGTCACTGTCAAGATCAGCAATGCTCATTCCGGTCAGTTCCGATCTGTCCATATCCTCAAGAAGAATCGGGAAACCGCTCAGTTTTGCTCCAGAAGAACCTGAATATGCCCATATCCTATTGTTCTCATCATAAAATAATATGTCAAGATATCCGTCACCGTCTAAATCAGCTATGGATGGTGCGGATGAATTATTTTTCGTTACTCTTGAATCTAAAGAAACAGGAAAGTTAGGATAATTTGTGAAGTCGCTTTTAAAAACATAGAGTTTCAAGGCTGTTAAAACTATAATTTCAGTCGAACCGTCATCATCTATATCAGCAAATGAGACAGGAGGAGTAAGATCGTATAAACTTGATGCTTTCATATCCAAATTCATTCCACCGATCATCCCTGTTTTTTCAACCAAAGTAGTACCGTTGAAATTGTAGCAGTAGAATTTTCCGTAAGTACCGTAGCTGTCTGTAAGAACAAACATTTCAAGATTACCGTCATTATCTAAATCGCAATATGAAATTGAAGTCTGAATATTCTTTAGAAGAGTTTCTTCAACGATTTTTGTCAAAGTACTGGCGTTGTGAATTATAATTTTTGTTCCGTTATCGTATATAAGTTCTTTTGTTCCATCGTTATTCAGATCAAGGTACGAAGGCGAATGTACATAATAGTTAATATTAGACCCAAGTGGAAATCCTGATACAATTTCTAGACTATTTCCGTTTAAATTTAACATATATACACAAGATTTTGCGAGAACTCCTCCGATTGTAATATTTACTCCATAAACAGAAATTAAGATTTCAAGACAGCTGTCTTCATCAGCATTAACCAATACAGGTGCTGTTTCCATCACTCTCCCGTAAATCTTTCTTTGCGCAATTATAGTACCATTAGTAAGATTTACTACTTTAACAAGCACACTATCCTGAGTGTTGTTGAATGAATAATTTACCATATCGTTCTGCCCGTCGCCGTCAACATCACCGATCGCATAACCCTGCTGCATTTCACCCGAGAATCCGTTTAGATCAGCCGTATGAATCAATCCAGATCCGTTTACCGGTGTTCCGTTTGCATTTAATCCAGCTATAGAGGAATTCTGGCTGTTTGAGATCAATTTTCCATCAACAAACATCGGATTGAATAATTGAAAAGGAGCAATTTTATAAGTCGTATTTTTATAAAGAGGTATAGGTTCAATTTTTACCGGATCAGACGAAATGAATTCAGTACCTGTTGAATCAACTAGAGTCACTTTAGCGTAAAACGGTGAATAATCATCAAAATAGAATGAGAACTGATTTAATTTCAGTAATTCAAAATTCTCCTGCTTTTTCACTGAAAAATCATAAGTTTCAGAAGTGTAAACATTGTAAGTGATTTTATCTGTATAAGAATGATTCCACTCCAAATTTATTTTACCGATTGAATGATCGGCATATATGGTAATCGGTTGAGATACTGTATCATTGAAGAAGAATTCATCGGAGTAAGATATTTTATCATCATCTATCTTTATCGCAAACTTATACGCCCTTGTGGAATCAATACTGAAACTTACCGAGTCTGAAACTATTTTATAACCTGAAATATTGCTTAAATTAACTATAGTTTTGCTATAAAATGTCCTTAAATCAATTCTATCCAATGACTTGGTAGTTTCAAGAAGCTCTATATTTGCAGAGTTTATAGTTCCTTTCGAGGAATTTATAAATTTCGGTTTTAGAATATTGCCTATTCTGTTCAAAGATTGAAGTTTTAAATACGGAACAGCTACTGGAACATAAACTTTTTCTGCAAACAATTTTGTTCCGTCTTTTTTCTGAATTTCAAAATCAATGACTGCTACCGAATCCGATACTACAGAATCGGTTGATGAAAAATTCAGATTAAAAGCTCCAATGTTTAAATATGTCCCGACATTCGGTAATCTGAATCTCTTAGTACTGTTAATAACAGAAATTTCCGAATGGTCAACTCCGGTAATTTTTGCTACAAGGCTGTCAATGCCTGAAATGTTTGAATTCAGGCTGAATTTGAATGTGATACCAAAGTTTTCCCCGTCCTCAGCAATTCCTGAATAATTTTCATCGATCAGCAAAATATCACTGATCTGAAACGCTATTTCATCTGCAGCATATGTTTGATATGAATATGTTTTTAAAAATACTTCCTGAGAATGATAATTAACTTTTACGCTGTCAGCAGTCAGATTATTATACGAAACAGTGAAATTTGTTCCTGAAGTTTTTGTTCTAGCAACTATTTCATTATTTGCAGTCACGGTTATAAAAATCGTATCATTCGGTAAAGTGCTGAAAGTACCGCTTACGGTACCGTTACCTCCTTTAAACTGCTCAATAGAAGAAATATCTATTGTCTTAGGCTCTCTCAAGAATGGTTTATTGGAAGGATCCCCCTGAAGAGAATAAGCGACTGACAAATATTTTCCATAGGTAGCATATTTCATGTAACCGAAAAGTATTGCAGCATCTTTTAAGCTTTCCCCATAACTTTTATTATTAAAGATCCGGTTAATAAAATATGCGTTCATCTTGTAAGCTGTCCAAGGAAATTCTTCCCCGCTGGAACCTATATAATTTACGCAACCGCCGTCAGGGCTGGTCATCGCTTTTCTTGAAAAACTGTCTTTGAAAATGCTTCCCGACTCGCATGAACCAATAAAGTATAGTCCTGATATGGCTTGAGTACTATAGATCTGATCGCTCCAAATCTTGAAAACATTGTCCGTCTGCCTGATCAGATGAGTATCGCCGTGTGACTGAGAATATATAAAATTATATCCAGCATTATATTTTGCAATCATATTGTCATAATTAAAATCCGGAGTGACTCCTTCATACATTGAATCCACAGAGAAAGTGGCAGGATATTCCGGTTTTAAATAATTACAGATGGTCCTGCCGTCTCCCTCAAACTCCATCTCAAATCCGGCTAAAAAAAGTGAAGTATTAAAGCCTGATCTGTAATTTCTGTCTGCTGAATAGTATTTTATTGTTTTATTTATTATAGCATCTATATCCTGTTCTGAGTTTCCGGGAAATCTACCAACATAAACATCTCCGTAATAATCCGGATTATCAGATTCCTCAAAATAAATACCGTTTTTATTATTATCAGGATCACCGTCAAGATTTGAATAAAGAGCGTCAGATAAGGTTGTACCTGTATAAGTTGAAACATACGGTAGAGTTTCGCCTACCGGAACAATACTGTATCCACCGCCAATTATTACGAACTCCAGATCGTTCTGTATGTATCTGTCCTTAATATAATTTCTTATTTTAATAACATTGCTCACACCGGGATATTCCGAGTAAATTTCTTCAACATTCTTTATAATTGTTTTATAGCCTTGCTTTGTTTTAAAATTTTTATATACTTCAAAATTTTCTGCAAAATTTTCTGAAGTTATAATAACCAAGTCCAATTTTTCATAAATCTGGGATTTTGAATTTTTTATTTCTGATTTATTTAAATAGTAGCTAAAATCGATTGATGTCACAAAGAAGAGAGAGTCAAGCCTGATGAAAAAAGGACATTCTTCAAGTACTGAAAAACCTCCGTGCCTTTTAACTCCCCTTGCTCCAACTGCTAATACTCGTCTTGGCAGTATTGGTCCAAAAGGCATAGTTCCTTCAAAATATGGAATATCTAAATCTGGTTTGATAAGTACTGTAGAAATTGAATTTATCTTTATACTGTCCGCATATTGTCCGCTAAATCTCACTTCATTAAATATAACAGGAAGTACATAGCCTGAATAGCTATACTCTTTATATACTCTTTCTTTGTATGTGAATATCATAGAATCTTCTGAAAAAGTAAAATCATGCAAATCAAAAGTCAAGGTTTCAGAATGAATAGATCCGATTGC
>JAKLPX010000258.1 GCA_022013635.1 Candidatus Delongbacteria bacterium | reverse complement strand
GTGTCCTTTAATCCAGTGCCAATTCACTTGATGAAAACCTATAAGATTAACAATTTCACCCCAAAATTCAATATTTTTTATAGGTTTTTTGTTATATGTTTTCCAACCATTCTTCTGCCAGTTCGACAACCATTTTGTAACAGAATCAACAATATACTTTGAGTCAGTATATACATCAATTTTACATTTTTCTTTTAAAGCATTCATTCCTTCAATCACAGCCGTCAACTCCATTATGTTGTTGGTTGTCAGTTCGCTATAACCTGATAGTTCTTTTTTATAATTACCGCAAATCAAAACGACTCCCCATCCGCCCGGTCCCGGATTTTTACTGCAAGCGCCGTCTGCATATATTGTTACCTCTTTCATTTATCTTCTTCAAAACCTCCGCGTTTTTTGGGAATACTAAAATTATAACATTCCAAACAAATTTGCAAAAAGTATTTTGATTATTTTTTTATGTGAAAAACGGCAAAAGTGATTTTATAAAATTCTCTTGTATTTATGTTTTGTAATTCGTTTATTTACAAAACAATTAATTTCGGGAGTAAACATTATGAAAGGATTATATACAGCTGTTGCGACGCCATTTAAAAAAGACAGATCAATCAATTACGAAAGTTTGAAAAGATTTTTGAAATTTCAACGAGATTCAGGGGTTACTGGAGTAGTTCCCGGAGGTACTACAGGTGAAAATCCGACATTTTCAGATGAAGAGTTCAAAGAATTATATACATTTGTATGCAGCATTTCAAACGAAATCGGAATGAAAATCATAGCCGGATGTGGCAGTAATTCTACGGATAAATCAATAACTTTGTGTAAAATGTCTTCTGAAGTCGGAGCCGACGCTGCTTTAGTTATAACGCCGTATTACAACAAACCGAATCAGGAAGGATTATACAGACATTTTTCTTTAGTGGCGGATAAATCTCCCATACCGTTAGTAATGTACAATGTTCCTTCGAGAACCGGTGTGAATATGTTACCGGAAACTGTGGAAAGATTATCGTTTCATGAAAATATTATTGCCTTAAAAGAGGCTTCCGGTTCGATTTCTCAAGTTCAGAAAATTATTTTTGCCGTCGAAAACAGGATTTCCGTTCTTTCTGGCGAAGACGATTTAACTTATTCTATCATGGCACTTGGAGGAAAGGAGTTATCAGCGTTGTTTCTAATATAATCCCCAATCAAATGTGTGCTCTCGTTAATTCGATGCTGGAAAATAATTTTGAGGAAGGTATTGCGCTTGCAAAATATACGAATGAAATATGTAACGCCATGTTCATAGATACAAACCCTATCCCAGTCAAAAAAGCGCTAAATTTAATGGGATTTGAGATGGGGCCAATGCGGCTTCCGCTGGTTGATCTTGACGAAACTAAAACAAGTTATTTGCTTAAAGTTCTAGAAAAATATAAACTGATTGTAAAATGATTATGAAAATCAGGGATAATATTTTTTCCGTGTCTGTCGGACCATTGGATGTAAATTGTATTATTGTAAAATGCCCTGTAACCTCAAAGATCGGAATATTTGATCCCGGAGACGACGGCGATAAAATAATTAAATTCATCAGCAGTATTGATGGAGAGCCGGAATCTATTATTAATACACACTGCCATTATGATCACATCGGTGCGGTTGAAGAGTTGAGACGGGAATATAAGATTCCGTTCCTCACTCACGAAAATGAAAGAGAATATTCTATTGACCCGAATAAAAATTATTCAGTTATGTCAGGGAAGGACATTCGCATCATTCCTGACGGAATATTTTCTGATGGCGTTATCATAAATATCGGTAAAATTGAAGTGAAAGTCATACACACTCCCGGTCATACTCTGGGAAGCTCCTGCTTTCATTTCGATAGAGTTTTAATCTCAGGAGATACTCTGTTTGCAGGTTCAATAGGAAGAACCGATCTTTATGGAGGTAATACAACCTCTATCATAAAATCTATAAAGCACAAACTTATGATTTTAGATGAAGACACGCTAGTTTTAACCGGCCACGGAAGGCATACAACGATAAGAGATGAAAAAAGGTTTAATCCTTTTTTATAAATTATTTCTATCATTTTACCGCAATGCAGTCTATTTCGACAAGAGCGCCGATCGGAAGGGAGCACACTTCACAAGTTACTCTGGCCGGTGGTTCATCATCAAAGTATTTTGAATAGATTATATTAAATTCTTTGAAATTCCCTAAATCTGTAAGTAAACAAGTACATTTGACAATATCATCAAATGTATAACCTGCTTCATTTAAAATAGCTTTGATATTTTCCAATACTTGCGTAGTCTGTTCGACAATGCCTCCTTCAACCATTACATTATCTTTAGGTTTTAATGCAACCTGTCCGCTGACAAAAAGCATACCGTTCTTTTCAACAGCCTGGCTGTAAGCTCCTACCGCTTTGGGTGCTTTTGAAGAAATAATAATTCTTTTCATAATCACTCCTATTCATTATAGTTTCGAATGATAAAAATAAGATAATCGCCTAAATATTTAAATTTGTAATTCTCATATAATTTTATTGCTTTCAAATTATCCTTGTGAACTTCCAATTTTATTTGAAGTCCGTTATTTTTACAAAATTCAAGTGATATTTCAAGAAGCTTCTGAGCCAAACCACTGCCCCTGTATTCTTCCCTTATTCCGAAATGATGCAGATAATTTCTTCTTTTATCATTAGTAATCCAAGTACTGCCTACTATGTTACCGGATTTATTTTTCACTACAAACAATTGACCGCCGTTTTTAATTGTGTCTTCAATTATTTCCTGAGTGTCGCCTCTTTTCGCTCCCCCCAAATGAATATCTTCCCAAAGCCGAATTAAACCTTCAAAGTCACATTTTTCATATTCATCGCTCCGTAAATCTTTAAATTCCATATTTACTCCAGGAATTTATTTAACATTTATCGAAATGTCCTTCAATAACGCGTTTTACTTCTTCAATCTGCCAGATCGGAGTAGATGCGCTTCCGGAAACTCCTATTATATCGTTTTTTTGGAACCAATCAAAATTGATTTCGGATTTATTTTCTATCAGATACGATCTCTTATTAAATATACTGAACTTTTCAAACATCACTTTCGTGTTTGAACTGTTTTTCCCGCCGATAAAAATGATTATGCTGTGATTTTGAGCGAATTCAATAAGT
>JAKLPX010000257.1 GCA_022013635.1 Candidatus Delongbacteria bacterium | reverse complement strand
TTCTCTTTCATCTTTTTTCTGACATCTCTGATAATATTCATGGCTTCTCTGAAAGATGAGATTGATTTAGCCTCACATTTAGCACAAATCATTCTCCCGTCCTTCAAAACAGAGCAGTCATTAGGAAGACCGCATGCAAAGCATAAAGGCTTTCCCGAACATTCTAAACAAAAAAACACACCATTCTTATTTCCGTAATGTATTCCCTTACTTACTCTTTTTTTACAGACAGAACACTTTTCCCAAGTAGCACTCAAACATTTATCACCACAATAGATCTTTCCGTTCGATACAATATAACTTGCTCCTTCTTTAATAAGATTTTCGCATTGATTACAGAAAATTTTTTCTTTACCGGAGACCATTGAAAATATTCCGATAATGAACAGTATAGTTGAGATATGACCAAATTTCATTTTCATTTTTTCCTCCGGATAATAATTTAACATTTAATTTCGGTTTTTCAAAATTTTCTTTATATTTATGCATAATAAAAATGAGAACACAATGCATAATCAAATTATCTTACAGCAAATATCAATTTTAGGAATACTGTCCGTCATAGGGTATTTTTCCGCAAAAATGAAAATGTTTCCCGACAACTTTTCGATAGGCATGAATAAGCTTATTATGAAAATAACGCTGCCATTAATGATTTTTACATCGTTATCGAAATTTGATTTTTCTCTTGAAGTACTGGAAAGCTCTCTTTATGTTTTCATATTCGCTTTAATCTCAATGTTCATTCTGCTTTTTGTTGGTACGATTACAGCGAAATTATTAAAACTTCCTGTTCATTCTTATACTGTTCACAGGATACACACTACATTCGGAAATATTGCTTTTCTAGGCTATCCTTTGCTCGATTCACTTTTTCCGGGCGGGAAGGGATTATTTTATGCTGTTGTTTATCATATTGCACTTGAGGGTTTGCTTTGGACTCTCGGAGTTATGATCTTTAACAAAAGTAATAAAATCGGATTCTGGTCAGGTCTTAAACACCTTCTCAATCCAAATACTATCGCATTTGTACTTGGAATAATCGCATTCCTTATTAAACTCGAAATGCCGTTCATAATGGACAAGTCTTTAAGCGGTCTTGGCGGAACTACGATTTATCTCTCAATGGTCTATATCGGAATAATGCTCAGTAAAATCAGCATAAAAGGAACTTTTAAAGAAGTTCCGATTTATATACTTAGCTTTAATAAAATGATACTTGTGCCTTTCTTGCTTCTGATGCTGATTAATATGTCCGAGCATTTTTTCGGCTTCCGGATTGAAGATGCCGCAAAAGCAGTCGTAGTGCTGCAGACAGCAACACCTTGTATGGCTACAATCGTCATAATGTCTGCCGAATTCGGTTCTGATGCTGAACTTGCCGCTAAAAATGTATTTCTCACAACTTTATTGAGCGTAATAACATTACCGTTGGTATATTGGTTTATTACGATATTCTGATCATCTGATCTTTATTGAAGCTATGCTTATCAAGGCAAGAATTATGCTTACTATCCAGAACCTCTGAACGATCTTTGTTTCAGCCATTCCTTTAAACTGGAACGAGTGATGAATAGGCGCTCTGAAAAATATCCTTCTACCAAGTCGTCTGATGCCGATCTTTTCCTGGATAAGCACAGATAAAGCTTCGGCGACAAAAATCCCGCCTGCTACTATAAAAAGGAGTTCTTGTTTTACAAGTATAACGGTTACGCCGAGAAGTCCGCCGATTGCCATTGATCCGGTATCTCCCATGAATACCGTTGCCGGATAACAGTTGTACCATAAAAACCCGAGGCCGGCGCCGAATAATGCAGCCATAATAATAGTCAATTCTCCTGTTCCGTGTATAAAATTAAAAAGCAAATATTTTGAATAAACGGCATTTCCGATAAGATAAGCAAAAATCCCATAAACCCCGCCAGTAACTATCGAAGGTACAGTTACAAGCCCGTCAAGACCGTCCGCAAAATTTACCGCATTAGATATGGAAAGCAAAGTAATTATCACGAACAAAACATAAAATACTCCCAGATCAACTGAAAAATTTCCTTTCATATAAGGTATTGTCAGTTTCGATACGATTCCCTCCGGGAAAGGCGTCAGGTTTTCGTTCGTCAGTATCCATGCGAGAGCAACCGCAAAAAAAGCCTGAAGGATGATCTTAGTTAATTGAGACATCCCTTTGTCGCTGTTTTTATTTTTGATCTTATCAATATCATCCTTTGCTCCGATGAGTCCGTACCAGATTATAGCGGATAAAGGTATCAGTGTAAACGCTGATGAAAGATTACTCCACAACAGTATTGAGACGACCATGGATAGGATCAGAATCAGTCCACCCATGACAGGAGTCCCCTTCTTATCACTTACTCCGATCTCGCCGAATTCCCTTACCGTATCCCGAATTCCTTTTCTGTAAAGCCATTTGATTATACCATTTCCGAAGGCCAATGAGACGAATAATGCTGTTATCATAGCTCCTATCGAACGGAATGATATTGAATCGAAAAGCCTGAAAAATGATAGGAACGAATAATCTTTGGATAAAAATGATAAATAATAGAACATAGATTCCCCTATATTATTATTTTAATAACCGTTTTGAATAATAAACAAATAAATTTTTTAATTCAACAATAATTTTTTCAGCTCTGTAAATGTTTTCGGTATTTCGGACTGAACAGGCAGAGAATTCAGAAAAGCTCTTCCCCATCTCGTATTAACTATTCTGCTGTCTAAGATCAATACAATTCCAGAATCATTCCTGTGTCTTATCAATCTGCCCAAACCTTGTTTGAGTTTTAAGATCGTTTCAGGAACTGAATATCCCATGAACGAGTCTTCTCCCCTTTTTTCAAGTTCTTCCGTTCTGGCCTGAATTACGGGCTCTGTCGGCACGGCGAACGGAAGTTTTGAGATCACTAAAGTATGTAAAGCGTTACCCGGAACATCTATACCTTCCCAAAAACTGTCTGTGCCTAAAAGGAATGAATTTCTTATGGCTTTGAACCGCTTTATCAGATTTGTTCTGCTCGTATCTTTATTCTGAATTGCGAGAAGCCTGTCTTTCTTAATGAAATTCGACTTTATGCCCCTGTAGATATTATTCATCTGCACATAGCTTGTAAAAAGCACAAGAGTACCGTTATCATGT
>JAKLPX010000256.1 GCA_022013635.1 Candidatus Delongbacteria bacterium | reverse complement strand
GTAACTATGTTTTTGGCAAAAAGCAAGTGTTATTTTAAAATAATGAGCTTTATTTTTGCTGTTTATATTAAGGCGTAGTTACAGATTTCGGGAATTCAGGTTATACATATGTATTCTTTTTTATACAGTTTTATGCCTGCTGATTTCTTTTTTATCATAAATTGTAATTTAACACAATTATACAAAATGACAAATAGATTATTGAAATTTGCTTCAGAAAAGTAATAGACAAGGTTTGGGAAGAATAGAATAGAAAAAGCCTGTTGAAATATCAATATATATTGTGTATCTTTAAACAACATTGGGAAACCGGGAGCCGAATTATGACAACGCTTGAATTAAAGAAAATTTTAATACACCGTATAGCTGAAATTGATGATCTGACATTCCTAAAAGCCTTAAAAACCATTCTTGATTCCAAGACTGATACTGAATATATCGCTCTAACCGCTGAACAGAGAAATGAAATTATGGAATCAAAAAAGCAGATTGAACGGGGATTATTTACCGAACATAAGAAACTTGAAAAGGAAGTCTCCGGATGGCTAAAAGAGAGATAATCTGGTCGGATAAAGCCAAAGTAAAATTATACGAGATACTTGAATTTTATATTGAAAGAAATAAAAGTAAGACTTATTCTATAAAGCTGTATAAGAAAATTGTTAAAGATATAAAACTTATCGTTAAAATGCCTAATATCGGTATAAAAACGGATTTAGAATCTGTAAGGGGTTTGATAGTCGAAAATTTTATAATATTTTATGAATATGACGCAGATAATATAACTATTCTAACAATTTGGGACTCCAGACAGGATCCTGATAATCTGATTATCAAGTAATAGACAAGGTTTGGGAAGAGTAAGTTGTTAGTTGTTTTCTTTTTTTAGATTTTGCTGTTTTCTGAGTTTTTATAAATCATCACCATAAAGCTTTTGTATGCATTCCGGGCAATTGATACCGATATGACCATGAATCCGAGAAAAATACCGCTATGGTTATTTGGATTTATGAATAAATAGGGTTTTATACATATTCCAGCACAGCAGATTCTTGTGAAAGTGTTACAGATGTTACTTTAAAGGTAAATATACGAAGAAATTATCCTCTTTACAAACTAATAAACTCATTTTATTATCACGAACTTGCCTACAAAATCGTCTTTCTTATTATCAACATCCTGAACGCTGAACACCTCGATATATTTTCACCCTATCCTCTGTATCTCAATACAGAGATTGAGACGATACTCCCTAACCTTCTGTCAATTCAGCTTCGATTTTATCCAGATTTTCCATGATATAATTACGCCTGTCGGGAGTATTTTTGCCCATATAAAATTCAAGCATGTCGGGAATATCTTTCAAATGTTCGACGCTGACCTGAATAAGCCGAATATCGGATCCGATAAATCTTCCGAATTCTTTCGGCGAAATTTCGCCCAATCCTTTAAATCTTGTAATCTCGGGATCTGCTCCCAATTCCTTTGCAGCTTGATTCCTTTCGTTTTCGTTGTAACAATAGATAGTCTGTTTTTTGTTTCTTACCCTGAAAAGAGGAGTTTCAAGTATATAAATATGCCCCTTTAGAATTAAGCTTTCATAAAAATGAAGAAAGAATGTAAGCAGAATATTTCTGATATGCAATCCGTCCGGATCGGAGTCGGTCGCCAGAATGATTTTAGAATATCTCAAATTATCTATGCCGTCCTCTATGTTCATGGTCTTGATTATGTTATAAAATTCTTCGTTCTTATAAATTACATCCCTTTTCATTCCAAAAACATTCAGCGGTTTGCCTCTTAATGCAAAAATAGCCTGTGTTTCAACATCTCTGCTGCTGATCATGCTGCCGGCGGCGCTGTCGCCTTCAGTCAAGAAAATCACGGATTCATCGCCTCTCCAAAGATCCTTTTTTCTTCCCGTAGGAATTTCGTTGAAATGAAATTTGCAATCCTTCAGTTTAGGTATTCTAATAGTCGTTTTTTTTGAAAGTTCCCTCGCTTCATGCTGAACGGCTTTTAATTCTTTTCTTATTTTTTCATTCAAAGCGATTTTCATGAATATATGTTCGGCGATATCCTGATGCTTATAAAAATAATCAATTAAGAAATCCTTTACTCCCGAAATTATTTTACTCTTTATTTCTGTATTTCCGAGCTTGTTTTTCGTCTGAGACTCAAAAATAGGCTGCTGGATTTTAACTGCTATTGCTCCTACAATGCCGTCCCTGACATCTTTTGCCTCATAAAGTTTTTTGCCGTATTCGTTCACCGCTTTTAAAATGGCTTCTCTGAATGCGGATTGATGCGTTCCGCCGTCATTTGTGTATTGCCCGTTCACAAAAGAATAATAGCTTTCGCCGTAAGAATCTATATGGGTAAAAACAAATTCCAGCTGATCCGAAAAATAGTAAATTGGTTCGTACAAAGGATATTCAACCTGTTCCGTCAATAAATCCAGTAATCCTCCGGCTGAAGCGATCTTCTCATCATTATAAAATAATTTCAGTCCTTTATTCAGATAGGCGTAATAATAAAGCCTCTTTTTAATGAAATCGTAATTGAATTTGAATTCCTTAAAAATTTCCGCATCCGGAATAAATTCCGTATAAGTGCCGTCGGTTTCTTTTGTTGTTCCGTTGGTTTCTCCGATAAGTTTTCCTCTGGAATACTGTACTTCCTTAAATATGCCGTCGCGGAAGCTTTTTACGACAAAATACTCGCTCAAAGCGTTCACGGCCTTCATTCCGACGCCGTTCAAGCCTACGCTGAATTGAAATACATCGCTGTTGAACTTTCCGCCGGTGTTTATTTCTGAAACGCAATCAACCAGTTTGCCTAACGGAATCCCTCTGCCGTAGTCTCTTACCGATACGGTTTTATCACTGATATTTACAATGATTTTCTTCCCGTAGCCTTCGATATATTCGTCAATCGAATTATCAACTATCTCCTTGAGAAGTATGTATATTCCGTCCTCGTAAGCACTTCCGTCTCCGAGTCTTCCGATATACATCCCGGTTCTCAGCCTGATATGCTCAAGCGACGACAGAGTCTGAATCTTACTTTCGTCGTATTTGGCCGGATTTGCTTTGTCGTTCATTTTCTCTCTTCTTCATTTAGCTTTATATGTTTTATTACATAATAATATACTTTTCTATCGGTTTATTCAATGTAAAATTTGATAAATTTTTACTATTGAAATATACAATTTTATTTAATACTTTTCAGACCGATGCATAAAAGACCGGACAATATCGCCTTATTCAGCTTCCTTTCCGCAGGAGTATATTTCTCGTGTCTGATTATGAATAATCCTTTGTTTTTTCCCATTTTATTATTGATCGGCTCGGTATTTTTCGTTTGGAAGAATGCAAGAATGTATATAGCCGTGTTTTTGATCGGCTCTGTAATATTTTTGATTAAAAACTATGATTTTATATTGAATAAAGATGTCTCGGATAAACTGTCCGGACAAGAAATTTCAGTCGTCGGTGACATATTTACGGTTAATGAATACAGCCTGAATTCGATTCTGACAGTCAGAGCCGATACGGTCTATGCGAACAGTAAAGCGCATTCCTCAAACATGAAATTTAATACGGTTGTGGCTTCTAAAGGAATCAAAAAAGGCGATCGGATAAAGATCAGCGGAGAATTCGATAAATTTCAATCTCCGACGAATCTGTACGAAAAGGATATGACGGAATTTTCATTTATCAATAATATTTCCGGTGAGATTAACAATCCGAAACTGGATTATTTGAAAAAAAAGGAAAGCGTTTATAGGAAAATTGCTTCGTTTCAGGATTATATTATCCGCATTTTTGACAAAAGACTGTCTTTTAAAGCCGGCAATTTTTTATCGGCTGTTATGATGGGCAGAAGGGATAAACTCGAATCCTCTGTAATCAAAGATTTTGCCGACAGCGGAACAATACATTTACTTGCAGTTTCTGGATTGCATGTAGGTTTTTTGGTTATGATTCTGTCACTTTTAAGTTCCGTGCTGAATTTAAAAGGCGCGCTGTATATAATATTGAATTCATCGGCGCTTTTCGGCTATGCTGTATTTACGGGAGGAAGCCCTTCGGTAATCAGAGCCGTCCTGATGGCTGTAATTTTTATGATAAGTTTTCCTTTGAAAAGGAAATTGAAGTTTATTGATATAATCGGAAGCGCCGGAATAATCAGCTTAATTTACGATCCGAATCAAATATTCAGCACAGGCTTTATTCTGTCGTTCGGTGCCGTAGCTTCGATAGCCCTCATCCATGAGCCGATCTCAAAAAAAATTAACGAAACTGTCAAAATCGAAAATTATATCGCGAAAAAAGTATGCGAAGGTATTATTCTGTCGTTTTCTGTTACGATAGGATTACTGCCGTTTGTCCTCTATATGTTCGGAAAATATAATTTTCTGTCTATAATTTCAAATTTAATACTTATACCTCTGACAGGCGCAGCTTTTCTTTCGGGAATACTATTAATCTTGTTTGACAAAATTGACATACTGGCTCAATTTATCTCCGATATTATAAATTTATGCGTTTTTATAATTTCAAAAATTGTCGTTCTTACAGCCGATCTGGAAATTTTTACCCTCAGACATAAATTCGACATATCAGTAACAGTATTACTTATCAGCGCAATTATTATGGTATTTTATTTGAAAAATTATCGAAGTAAATTTACTTATCAATTTGCCTCATTATCGTCCTTGCATTAAAAATCATTTTCAGCGAAACCGATTCGTGCATATATATGTTTCACACGAAAGCTAACGATTCTTTGATATTGGAAAATTGCGGATATAACATTTTAATAGCCGGAAAACTAACTAAAACGGAAATAAACAGGATAATAAAGCCCTATTTATTGGAAAAGAATATTACAGAATTGGATTATCTGATTTCTTTCGGAGAATGGTTTGAAATAGATAAAACGATAAGCGAATTGGATATTCCGATAAATAATTTAGTCGGCAGTAAGGATTATAGTATGCTTGTCGGCGATTTTAATGTTTGCGATATGAATTATATCAACAGAATTGTTAAATTTTCACACGGCAGAATAGATTTTTCTGAAGAT
>JAKLPX010000255.1 GCA_022013635.1 Candidatus Delongbacteria bacterium | reverse complement strand
GCGGACTTTTTCTTTTTTTAATTTGACGACATTTATACCGACCACAGCGGGACTTACTTCCTTAACAGCGCCGGTAATTGCGCTTTCTCTGTCATTACTGATTTTATCGGTTTTCGACGGAGTAATTTCTCTGTTTGTATTCAGTAAATTTCTACTCAATCCGACATAAAAAAGAATAACCGCTATCAAAAGTCCCGTTAAAATTCCGTGTATGAAATACTTAAAAGCCTGCATTTTACATCGTTCTTCTTTTTTTATTTCAAATAATGCGTAAATATAATCTCTTGACCGTTATAAAACAACAATATTTTTTATTTTTTAATTGTTGAAATTATTATTAAAATCCGATACATTTCAAAAAAAATAACTGTGGAGATCCGAAAAATGCAGAAAGACTTTAAAGCGCAAATTATCGAAGGTATTCCGAATAAACTTCCGAAATTACAGACTTATGATAACGATATAAATCACGCCCCGAAAAGAAAAGATATTCTGACGAATGTAGAGAAAAAACTGGCTCTGAAAAACGCTTTGCGCTATTTCGATAAAAAACTTCATGATAAATTGGCTCCCGAATTTTTGAACGAATTGAAAAAATACGGTAGAATTTATATGTACAGATACAGGCCTTCATACAATATCTCGGCCCGTTCAATAAACGAATTTCCGCACAGATCGGAGCAGGCAGCCGCAATCATGCTGATGATTTCGAATAACCTTGATTATGCGGTTGCTCAGCACCCACACGAACTTATTACTTATGGCGGTAACGGAGCTGTTTTTCAGAACTGGGCGCAGTACCGTCTGACGATGAAATATCTTGCCGAAATGACAGATGTACAAACTCTTGTCATGTATTCCGGTCATCCGATGGGGCTGTTCCCTTCGCATAAAGATGCACCGAGAGTTATCGTAACGAACGGAATGGTAATACCGAATTATTCAAAACCGGACCATTGGGAAAAGTTTAATGCATTGGGCGTTTCACAATACGGACAGATGACGGCTGGATCATTTATGTATATCGGACCTCAGGGAATTGTTCACGGTACAACAATAACTGTGCTTAACGCAGGCAGAAAGATCGGAAAAGACGGACTCGGCGGAAAACTTTTTGTAACATCCGGACTCGGCGGTATGTCCGGCGCTCAGGCAAAAGCGAGCGTAATCGCCGGCGCTATAGGAGTCATAGCTGAAGTCAATCCTAAAGCTACTCACACAAGGCACTCCCAGGGCTGGATTGATGAAGTTTTCGGTGATCTTAATAAATTAATTAAAAGAATAGATGAAGCTAAAAAAAATAAAGAAGCCGTTTCATTGGCTTATCAGGGAAATATTGTTGATCTTTGGGAAAAATTCGCAAAAGATGGAATTAAAGTTGACATTGGATCCGACCAGACTTCACTTCATAATCCGTGGGCAGGAGGATATTATCCTGCAGGATTATCGTTCGATGAATCGAATATACTTATGACCGAAGATCCTGTAAAATTCAAAGAGAAAGTTCAAAATAGCCTGAGAAGACAGGTCGTCGCAATAAATAAATTAACGGCAAACGGAATGTATTTCTTTGACTATGGGAACGCATTCTTACTGGAATCAAGCAGAGCCGGCGCGGATATTTTAAAGCCTGACGGCAATTTCAGATATCCTTCTTATGTTCAGGATATTATGGGACCAATGTGTTTCGACTACGGTTTCGGTCCGTTCAGATGGGTTTGTACTTCATCTGACCCTAAAGACCTTGAAAAAACAGATATGATCGCTATGAAAGTACTTAAAAAGATCGCAAAAAGTTCACCTGTCGAAATAATCCAGCAGATGCAGGATAACATTCAATGGATAAAGGGAGCTCAGAAGAACAAGCTTGTCGTAGGGTCTCAGGCAAGAATCCTTTATGCGGACGCCGAAGGAAGGATAAAAATTGCAAAAGCATTCAATGATGCAATTAAGAAAAACGAGATTTCTGCGCCTATAGTTCTCGGAAGGGATCATCACGATGTTTCGGGAACGGATTCGCCTTACAGAGAAACTTCAAATATTTACGACGGCTCGCAGTTCACAGCCGATATGGCTATTCAAAATGTCATCGGAGATTCGTTCAGAGGAGCGACATGGGTATCCATTCATAACGGAGGCGGAGTCGGCTGGGGTGAAGTGATAAATGGCGGTTTCGGTATGCTGCTCGACGGATCAAAAGATGCGCAGAGAAGACTTGAATCTATGCTGTTCTGGGATGTCAATAACGGGATCTCAAGAAGAAGCTGGGCAAGGAATGAAGGCGCGATATTTGCGATCAAGAGAGCCATGGAGAATAATCCTGAACTGAAAGTGACCATTCCAAATATTGCCGATGACGAACTGATAAATAGCTTGTTCAAATGAAATGCGACTTCCATTCAGTAAGGATTGAAGAGTATTCGCCTGTTTAAAGCCAGGATTCGCTTAAGACCTCGCTTCAAGTGCCATGAGATCGGCCATTTTTTGTGCGAATTTAACCGGATCTTTCAACTGCGCTCCTTCTGTAAGAAGTGCCTGATCGTAAAGAAGCTCGGAATAATCCTTCAATCTTGAGTCTTCTTTATTTTTGTCGTAAATGGAGTTTAAAGCCTCAAAAAGCGGATGTTTTGCATTTATCTCCAGTATTCGTTTGGTTTTCGGAACTTCCTGATTCATTGATTTAAATAATTTCTCCATGTTCGGTGTCATTCCGTGCTCATCCGAGACCAAACAAACTGCGCTTGAAGTAAGTCTCGCGGATACTCTGACTTCTTTTACTTCATCCTTCAGGTTATCTTTGATGGTTTCAAGCAATGACTTGAATTTTTTAGTTTCTTCTTCTTTCTCTTTTTTCACTGTTTCGTCGTCGCCCAAATCAATTTCGCCTTTTCCGATAGACTTTATCGCTTTCTTTTCATACTCGAACAATCCGTTGGTGATAAATTCGTCAATCGGGTCGGTAAAAAACAGGACTTCATAATCTTTAGCCTTGAATTTTTCGATATGAGGCGAGTTTTCAATAATATCTCTTTTTTCACCGGCTATGAAATAAATTTCTTTCTGATCTTCCGGCATTCTCGAAACATAATCTTTCAGACTTGTCAGTTTGCCTTTATCTGTTTTTGTTGATTCGAACATAACAAGCTCGGCTAATTTATCTTTGTTCTCATGGTCTGTGTAAAGACCTTCCTTTAAAACCTTACAGAAAGCCGTATAGAATTCAAGATATTTATCAGAATCTTTTTCTTTCATCTTTTTCAAAGTTTCCAGTACTTTCTTTACAAGATTGGTTTTGATCTTTTCAAGCATTTTATCTTCCTGAAGTATTTCTCTTGAAACATTAAGCGGAAGATCGGCAGAATCAACAACACCTTTTATGAATCTTAAGTATTCAGGAAGCAAATTTTTATTATCATCCATGATGAATACATTTTTCACATACAAACTCACTCCGATCTTCGCTTCTCTTAAGAAAAGATCGTACGGCGGTTTTTTCGGCAGGTAAAGAAGTGCTTTGTATGACAGCATTCCCTCAACGCTTAAATGAATCCTGTCGAGAGGTTCTTCCCAGTCGTGGGAAATATGTTTATAAAACTCATTATAATCTTCATCGGAGATATGTTTCTTGTCTTTCTGCCAGATTGCTTTCATGGAATTAAGAATCGTGTCTTCATATTTTGTAATAGGCTCGGCATCCTTAATCTCTTTTCCGTCCTTATCTTTAGGCTTTTCTTCTCTTTCCACTGTCATAACTATAGGATAAGAAATATAATCGGAGTATTTTTTTACAATTTCTTTAATTCTCCATTCAGACGCAAAATCGAAGTTTTCTTTATTCAAATAAAGGATTACCTCAGTACCCCTGTCATGTTTTTTGAATTCTTCAATACTGAATTTTTCTTTACCGTCAGACTCCCATTTGACAGCAGGTTCGCTGCTACCGGCTTTTTTTGAGTATATCACGATCTTTTCTGAAACTATGAAAGCCGAGTAAAATCCCACTCCGAACTGACCGATTAATTGTTCGGCTTTTGCATCTTTATCATCAGATTTTAAATCCTTCAATCGTGCAAAAAATTCTTTCGTGCCGGATTTTGCGATTGTACCGATATTATCAATGATTTCGTCTTTGGTCATACCGATACCATTATCGGTTATAGTGATCGTTTCCGCGTCTTTGTTAAAATCTACTTTGATCTTGAAATCGGTGTTGTTTTCAAGTATATTCTTATCTCTCAAACCCTCAAGTCTGAGCTTATCCAGTGCGTCTGAAGCGTTTGAAACCAGCTCGCGGATAAATATTTCCTTGTTTGAATAAAGCGAATGGGTTACAAGTTCAAGAAGTTGACTCACTTCGGTCTTGAATTTCATAGTGCTTTTAGTCATGTTATACTCCCTATTTAAATTTTTTAATTTTTAAAACACGATTAACTGCAAAAATAGAGCCAATACAAATTCAGGCACAATAAGAGAGAGCACTTGTAAAACAATCTGTATTTACTGTCAGATAATGGCAGAAAATATTTTTGTATATGCTGATATTAATCTTATGATTTTTTACATATTTTTGGTACAGTGTAGTAAGAGGCGAGAAACTAAGAGTAAATTTTGAAATAGTCTTTAAAAACATAAAATTCAGGGAGGTCTATATGTCATTCCGCAGAAGTAGAGCGTTTACAGAAAGTAGTGGCTTGATCGAAATTTCCGCACTGATAGCTTTGGGGCTGTTAGTTTCGCTTTTTACTCTTTCGAAAACCATTAACAGGGAAGTAAAAATTAAATCAATCACAATTGAGCCTCAGATCATTTCTGACATCGGACCAATTGTGACAACCGAGCCCCAAACGAAACCTTCTTTGATAAAACCTATGGGTATGGAAGAAACCGAAGAGGCACTATTCTCTGACACCCCTATAGAATATGTCGTTCCAGATTTTGAGTATGTCCCTATCCCTCCAATCAAATTTGGAGGAATAGGAGATGTAAATGAAGATGAAATTATTCCTTACAGCTCGGTTCAAGATCCTCCCAAACTTATTAGTTCGGAGAGGAGAAAACTGATTGAGGCTATATCCGAGAATTATCCTCAACTTGCCAGGATGTCAGATACGCAAGGAACTGTGAAACTGAATTTTGTATGCTCTAAAGAAGGTGTTCCCACATTAATCGAGATAGTAAAAGAAGAACCAAAAGGATTGGGATTCGGAGCAGCGGCAGTTATGGCTTTAAGAACTATCAGGTTTACTCCAGGCTATCAAAACGATAAACCTGTTGCGGTAAAAATGTCATTACCGATCGGGTTCGTATTAAAGAAATAATTTCCGCGATTATTTCATTTCTTATAATATTGTAAAATTGGCGTAATAATCACACACGGTCATCACGATCATATTGACGGAGCGGGAATTATAGTAAGAAAAATGAAGATACCCGTTTATATCCACAAGGATAATTTTTTATGCGTCATAAGCTAAATTTGAAAAATGGGTGATCAATTTTATAGAGAACGAATTCGCGATAGGTGATTT
>JAKLPX010000254.1 GCA_022013635.1 Candidatus Delongbacteria bacterium | reverse complement strand
TTACATTGCATTTATAATTTATGCCGTAGAACACAAGTTTGTAGTTTCTGTCGGAAGATTTTTTGCCGCCGATAAAGAAATTAGTCCTGAAGTATATTTTTTTTTCAGGATCAAAATTATCGTAAGCGGAAGGGATATAAATATCTTTCCATTCATCATCGTCTTCAAGCTTAAACTGCCAGTTAGTATTTAAAGGAACTTTTTTTGTGAATTTATTTTCCGGATATAAACCTGTTCCTACATATTTAGCCTGATCATCCGGATTGGAATAAAAAACAATTCCGAAGGCATCTGAGAAGAACAGAAGCGATAAAACGATTAAAGTACATCTGAAAAATAAACTTTTCATGCTAATTCGCTCTCATGATATTTTTTGAAAACCTTTCTTTTTTCAATAAATCATTAACGGTCTTTGCCGGACAGAAGGTTTCGAGCGGCATCTCCACAAAAGCCGATATCCAATCTGACATTGCGCCGTTCCATAAACCCGGCAATTCCAAGGCTTTAATATCTTTTCCGTCAAATGTTTTATTTGCTACGAAATATGAATTTTTATCTATGTATTTTTTTAGATTAAATTTATTCCCGTTGTAATCCTTTAAAGAACAAACAATATTAACCGGATTAAAATGTGTCGAATTAGCGAAAATGGACTTTTTATCCGCATCTTTCATGTCAATCTGCGAGGATTCGACTATTTGCAGAGAAATCCCTTTTTCGTTTTTAACAAAGAAAGGACCGCCGCCGGGTTCGCCGGTATTTTTTATCATTCCGCACACTCTGATCGGGCGGTTGAAGAAATCGAAAATAAACTCTCTTTTTTTAGATTCTGTCTTGCCGGACAATTGTTCGTCGAGGTTAATAAATAAAAGTCTTTTCGATATGAATTTTAATTCTTCTATGCAATCCTGAGTGCAGTTCTGGATATTATTCATCAAGTATTTTATCTTCGTTTCGAGCCCTACGAGATAACCGCACAAATATTTATTGTACTCATCCGAAACAGCCCTATGCTCATTGTTGACGATATTGTCAATATTTTTTATTAAAATTATATCTGCGTCCATATCGTTTAAATTTTCAATCAGAGCTCCGTGTCCTCCGGGTCTGAATATCAATTCGTTATTTTCGTTTTTCAGCGGCGCATTATTTGAATATACGGCAAGAGTATCCATTGACGGTTTTTGTACCGAAAAATCAACATCCAAAATGATGCTCCGTAATTTGTCTTTATAATCCGCTATCAATTCCATGGCTTTAGGTATATATTTATCCGAGAATGTAAAATGGATTTTTAAATGATTGCCTTTATCCATTGAAAGGCTGATAGCCTCGTATATGTGCTCTTCTAAAGCAGTTCGCGAATATCCGTCATATTGAGTGAATTTCAAAAAGGCTTTAGGCTGGTCTGCATAATTTAAACCTTTATCGTAAAGTATAAATTCGATTATTTTTTCCCAGTTTGAATTTTCTATCATTGAATCTATATCAAGATTTTGGTATAAGAATAAATTTTCCAAATCTTTGAAAAATGGAAATGATCTGATGTTTTTCAGTGTCATCAATGCATTGTCGGTATAATCCTTAGCGGAAGCCTTAATTAAATCGTTGAACATTCTCGTAGCCGCGCCGGAAGCCGGTACAAATTTTGAGATTCTGCCGGCAGCCTTGGCTTTTTTGTACAGATCGTAATAATCGGCTTTATTCTCATCAGAAACCCGATTGATACCGTTATCTATTGTGGCGGGAGCAGTAATATTTGCGTAAGGAGCGCCTTTTGTCAAAATCTCAAGTTGCCCGTTGGCAGTTTCTTCGCTAATCCCTCTTTTATTCAGCTGAGCAATTTCCGTGTCGTTAAATTTATACATGACTCCCCCTTATTTCGTCTTCATAATGTTTACGACCGGTTTCTGCCCTTCGAATAAATTCATCACCATAAACGAATTGTATTCTAACCGTCTGTTATCGGTAAGGCTACCGGGACTTATTATCAATTTTTTGTTGAAATTCTCAATTGAAGGATAATGCTCATGTCCCGTAATTATAATATCAGAATCAGGATACTTTAAATGCAGATTGGAGTTTTGTATCAAGTGCCCATGCGTAACGGCTATCTTAAACCCGAACAGTTCGATCTTTGCTTCCATACTTAAAATTTCTTCCAACTGCCGGTCGTTGTTCCCTTTTACGGCAACAAGTTTTTTGGAAGAGTTTAGAAAATTATAAAATTCCAAGCTCGTAAAATCTCCGCAGTGAATAATCATATCAGAATTTGACAAATGCTCCAAAACAATTTTTCCGAAATAATAACTGTGCCTGAAATGCGTATCCGACATGATTAAAATCTTCATCTGTTTGCTCTGTAGTCTTTTTCTATTTGTTTAGCTTTGATAAAGTCTTCTTCTATAGCCATTTTCAATTCCTGAACCGAAGGAAATCTGATTTCATCGCGAATCCTTTTGATAAAAGAGACTCTGATTTCTTTTCCGTAAATATCTTCATTAAAATCGAAAATATGGCTTTCAAGCATCATAACTGAATTTCCGACCGTAGGATTCAAACCGATATTTGTTATTCCGAAAAACAAATCCTCTTTGATGCGAATTGCAGAAAAATAAACTCCTGTGTTCGGTATGACTTTGTCCGTTCTGTTTAATATTATATTGGCTGTAGGGAAATTTATTTTTCTGCCCAAGCCTTTTCCTTTTTCTACTGTTCCACCTAAATCGTATTCATACCCAAGCATTTCGTTTGCGTCTTCAATATTTCCTTCAGATAAGCTTTTCCGTATTCTTGTGCTGGAAATAGATCTGTCTTTATAAACCAAAGGCTCTACAGAAATGAATTTTACAGAGTGATTCTTACACATTTCAGACAAAATATCTTTATTTCCGTCCCTGTTCATTCCGAATCCGTGATTAGAACCGACAATTATTTCTTTAACATCCAGATTTATAAATATATAATTTTCGTAAAAATCTTTATAGCTGATTTTGGAAAATTCTTTTGTGAAATCAATAAAATGAATATAATCTATGCCGATTTCGTTTAAAATTCTCAATTTTTCGCTTTTATCGTTAAGAAGCTCTAAATTATAGTCCGAATCCACAATTCTTCTTGGATGAGGATAGAATGAAATAACTAAAGATTTTGAATTTGTTCTGACTGAACTTTGTTTTAATTCTGATAATAGAACGAAATGTCCTTTATGAAGTCCGTCGAAAGACCCAAGCGTAAACGATACGGGGATATTTTTTATGTCCGATAATTCAACAATTTTCATTTTGCTATTTCTTTCAACCAATATTCTGCTTCTGGCTTAACGGAGATATCTTTCATAGCTTCGTTCAAATGCTTTTTAGCTTCCATTATTTTTTCCAGTTTTATTAGCGCTTTAGCTTTTTCCAAATGTCCGAAGCTGAAAATGCCTTGTTTTGTTTTTTCCAACGCAATATCTGCATACTTTAATGCGCTTGTGGATTTACCTAAAATATTATAGGCTTGACTGAGTCTAGCGCATAGGACATCAGTATTTTTATAATCTTTAGCATTTCTATAAGCTTTTTCGAGATAACTTACGGCTTGATTTATGTTGATATTTTTATCCTGCCCTTTCTGAGGTTTCAATTCGATGTAAGCCGCGCCCAATGCTTCAAGTGTCTTTGGGTCTTCGTAATTTAACTCGACGGATTTTTTATAATATTTTATTGCATTATCAAAATCGGAGAATTTTTCCGAATAAACTATGCCGATAAGGTAGAAAGCCAGCTCCGGTTTATAAAGTTTTGCCATGGCTTTTAAATATATTACCGCATTATTAGGATATCTGTCTTTGACGCTTAAAGCTCTCTTGTAATAGAGTTTCCCTTTTTTCTCGGGACTCGAAATTTTATCTATGTAATTACTGACAGATTTATCGTCCTCAAGAATTATAAGAATGGTGACTATCAGGAAATATCCTTCATCAAAGTCTTTTTTGATTTCTACGGCTTCATAAAGTAATTTCAAAGCGTCTTCATATTCTTCGTCTTTTTTTAGACTGAGAGCTTCATTATAGAGCGCAATATGTTTTGTTTTAGAATATGTTTCGCAATCGTTTAATTCCTTTTTAAGCTGACCGATTTCCGTCCAAGTTTCAGTATATTTTTCATTAAGTTTACCATATTCTTCTTTTGTGATTTGCCCGGACATTTTTTGTCTGATATTCTCAAAATCGCTCATTTTTGAATTCAGATTGTCTTTAATCGGATTACAATTCTTATCGCTTTCATTTTTCCCCTGATCAGGAATTTGAATCGCCTCTTTTTCGGCAAATTCGTCAAGAAGCTCCGATTCCGCTATAATTTCAGGAATATCAGGTTTGCCTGTTTTTATATTTTCGATTGAAGTTTTTAATTTGGCGATTTTAATTGAATTTTTCTCAATATCGGAATTTGCTTTTGATATGTCTTTTTCAAGCTTTGAAATTTCTTTGTCATAATTCAGATATAGGGAATCGAACTCAAAGATTTTGGTTTCCAGCTCTGCGATCATATCGTTTCTTTTTCTGGTTTCTTCATCCTCATTTGCTCTTTTTTCGGCTTTCAGACCGGCTATTTTCTGCAGTCTGAAATTTCTCTGATTTTCAAGGTAGGTTCTTTTAATTTCGAACTGAATGATTTCGTAATTCATTGATTTGACGAATTTTTCATATTCGGAGATTTCGGTATCTAAATTCGCAAGATTTTTATCGTATTCAATTTTTCTTTTCATATATTCCCGATAAAAATACTCATAGATGCCTGTATCGTCTGTCCTCACCCATCCAGATCTGTATTCCTGAAGAATGCTGTTATAAATCTGGACGAAATAAAAATCACCTCTCTGCCTTTTGACTTCGAGTCTTAATCCGAAATAGATTTCATACTTATAATCGCTCTCTGGTGTCGGTTCATAAAACAATTTTGTGACATCTTTAACGATCCACACGGTTTTATCAAGATCAATATCCTTTATTTTAACTTCCTTT
>JAKLPX010000253.1 GCA_022013635.1 Candidatus Delongbacteria bacterium | reverse complement strand
TGAGGGTATTTTCAAAATGTCTATTCACAGCATTTAAAAGGGCGTGATATATTTTCGTTTTTTTTATTGCAATGGATTTTCGCCGATTTTCTTTTCAAAAAAATCGGAAAGAATTGCTGTAACCGATCTGGCTGTGCTCGATTTTAAGCATTTTTGAGCCAATATCCTGCATTCATTTGTATCTAATCGTCGGATTATCTTTTTTACTACAGGAACTAAAAATGGCGTTACGCTAAACTCTCTCAGTCCCAAACCGAGCAGAAGCGGTATGGCGATCGGGTATCCTGCCATCTGACCGCATAATCCTACGGGAATATTTCCCTTTTTTGCAGCCTGAATTGTCATATCAAGCATTTTTACTACCGCCGGATGAAATGAATCGTAAATATAACTGACTCTCTCGTTTCCCCTGTCGGCGGCAAGAACATATTGAGTCAGGTCGTTTGTCCCGATACTGAAATAGTCAACTATTTTTGCAACAGCATCCGCAATCATCACAACGGACGGGATCTCTATCATTATACCGAGTTTAATTTTATCATTAATTTTATATCCTTCGTTTATAAGCTCTTTTTTTATTTTTTCAATTATGATTTTTGTCTTATTGATCTCGGTTATATTCGCAACAAATGGTATAATGATTGAGACATTGTTTCTTCCAGAAGCTCTCAGAATAGCTCTCAGATGTGATTTTAAAATATCCGGATTATGGAATAATAATCTCATTCCTCTGACGCCAAGAAAAGGATTGTCTTCCTTGACAGATATTTTATCGTTAAGTTTATCGCCGCCTATATCGAGTAATCTTATTACTATTTCTCTGGGATATAATTTTTCAGAAATATCATCATAAATTTTGAATTGTTCATCTTCGGAAAGAATTGATAAACTGCTTTCAAAAAGGAATTCCGTACGAAATAATCCGACACCGTCGCTGTTCCATTTAATAACATTTTCTATTTCAAGAGACGATTGAATATTGCACATTATTTTAATTTTTTGATTATCAAGAGTTATCGAAGGTAATATTGAATATTTTAGGTCATCTTCTACCTGTTTTATTTCTTCATGCTGCCTCTTTTTATAGCTTTCGAAAGTTGAAGGTTTAGGATTAAGGATGATTATTCCCGTATATCCGTCAACTATAATTAATGAAGCTTTTTTGATCCATTTTGTAATGCCTGTTGCGCCCACAACCGCCGGCACCTCCAGTGCTCTTGACAAAATTGCGGCATGACTTGTCTTCCCGCCGTATTCGGTAACGATTCCGAGTATCAGGTCTTTGTTGAAATTCAAAGTATCGGAAGGATAAATATTGTTTGAGACGACAATCTGCTTTCCTTTAAGAACAGTTGACTGTTCGAGTTGCGAATCTTCGCTGATGATATTTTTTACAATTCGCCTGCAGACATCCTCGATATCAAAAGCTCTCTGTGAAAAATATTGGTTCTGCATTTTTTCGAACGCCGTCTGATAATCTTTCATAACTTTACTTACTGCGTAAGGCGCCTGAACATTATGTATCGAAATAAAGTAAATCACTTCGTCCGTCAGAACCTGGTCGTCAATCAGTAAAAGGTGAGCATCAAAAATTTTTCCCGCTTCGCCGCCGCCTCTTTTTGCTGCGTTCTTTTTATCATTTAAAATCTGTTCTTTAGTTTTTTCCAAAGCAACTCTGTATTTTTGAATTTCTAATTCGATTTCGTAGTCCGGCACGGTCTCTCTGGAAACGCTGAGGATTTCATGGACATAATAAAACGGCGTTCCGATACTTATACCGGGAGATGCGGCTACGCCTTTTAAAATTTTTTCTTTTATCTTTTTATTCATTTACTCTTCATAGAATTTATTTTTTATTAATTCCTTTAAGTCATTCATACAATCCGATTCGTCAGGTCCGTCGCATTTTACTGTTAATGTCGAACCTTGTTCGGCAGCGAGCATCATTACTCCCATAATGGATTTTGCATTAACCTCCATGTCGTCTCTTGATATAAAAACTTCGCAATCAGATCTTGAAGTTATTTTAACCAACTGAGCTGCCGGTCTTGCGTGAAGTCCAAGTGAATTAATTATTTTAATATTTTCGATAAGCATTCGCCACCGTTTAATTTATATACGATTACAATTTAAGTCATCAATTTGAAAAAAACAATAGAATGTTACTGTAAATAAATAGATTTGTTATAAGAATGATTATCAAAAAATTTCTCAACAAAGTCATATATAATAGTATTTTTTTGTAAGAAGAGCTTTTAAATATTTTGATTGAATCTATTCCCTTTTCAAAACCAGATTTTATTCCATAATACCTTATGGAAAAATTGAAAATATTAAAAACAAACAATTCGCATAAAATCACAATTACTGCGCAATTGTCGAGTCTAAAATCAGATGAGACAAATTTATTAAGAGCAACCAGAATAAGAATTGGCAGAATTAGTTGATTGATTAATTTATCTCCGATTGCGCCAAGATTTGAGGACAGGATGGTTTTGGCTTTATCCAAAAATTCATCATCTTTTTTTAATTCTAAATTCATGACTATTCCCAAAGCAAATCCGGAGAGATATTCGTTGGTATTGAAGAATTTCAAATGCTTTCTTATGAAATTATCCCTATTTTCAGGATCGCAGGAATTTTTGATAAAAGGAATTAAACAATAGCACAATCCTTCGCCGAAAAGGTTGTTATAATTATAAAACAGCCTGATAAAAAAGGTTCTGATCGTAAATAACGCGATTGTTTTTCGGCTTA
>JAKLPX010000252.1 GCA_022013635.1 Candidatus Delongbacteria bacterium | reverse complement strand
ATTTATGATCTCAGAAAATCCGAACTTAAAGAAGTCAATAAACTGCTCGGAGAAAAAGGTGCAGGTCAAAAAGTAGCAGAAGCGGTCTTGGATTATATTTAAGATTGTAAAACAAAAATCTGAAATAAATATCAATGTAAAATTCCTTTGACTAAATAATAGACTTAGAATATATTCTTTACTGGATGGAAATATGTAAGAGGATGTTTACAAAATAAGGTTATGTAATGCTTGATAAAAAAAGTCTTTCGGAACGCGATATTTGTACAAAGTATATTTCACCGGCAATTGAAAAAGCAGGATGGGATAAAAACAGATACTTAGAGCAGGTTTATTTTACCGACGGCAAGATTTATGTAAAAGGTAGAATGACTACCAGAGGTAAGAGGAAATTTGCAGATTATATTTTATATTATCTAAAAAATATTCCAATTGCTATTATCGAAGCTAAAGACAATAATCATTCAATACGATCAGGGATACAGCAAGGGCTCGATTATGCAAAAATTCTTGATATTCCGTGCGTATTTAGCAGCAACGGAGACGGATTTTTATTTCATGACCGTACTATTTCTGATGGCAATATTGAAACCGAACTTACTATGGAACAGTTTCCGACTCCTGAACAGCTTTGGGAGAAATACAAGAAATTTAAAGGAATTGAAGAACCTGTTGCTGAAAAAATAGTTCTTAACGATTATCATTTTGATTACAGAGGAAAAACACCGCGTTATTATCAACAGATAGCGATTAATCGGTCTGTCGAAGCAATAGCCAAAGGACAGGACAGAGTCTTACTGGTCATGGCCACAGGAACAGGTAAAACTTATACAGCTTTCCAGATTGCTTGGCGGCTTTGGAAATCAGGTGCGAAGAAAAGAATTCTTTTCCTTGCTGACAGGACAGCCCTAATAGACCAGACCAGAAGAAATGATTTCAAGTATTTCAAAGAAAATATGACTATTATAAAAAAGAAAGTTGTAAGCACAGGCGAAGGTAAAGACTATCTTGAATCCAATAAAAAAAGAGGAATAGACAGCTCAGACAAAGCCTATGAAGTTTTTCTTGGTTTGTATCAGGGTTTAAGCAACAGCGACCCTGAGATAAAGGATGCTTACAAGGATTTCTCTGAAGATTTTTTTGATCTTATCATTGTTGACGAGTGCCACAGAGGGAGTGCGAAAGAAGACAGTGTCTGGCGTGAAATTTTGAATTATTTCAAATCTGCAACACATATTGGAATGACGGCAACACCAAAGGAAACAAAGGTAGTAAGCAATATTGAATATTTCGGCGAGCCGGTCTATACTTATTCTCTAAAGCAGGGAATTGACGACGGTTTTCTTGCACCTTATAGAGTGATCAGAGTAGGTCTTAATGTCGATCTTGAAGGTTGGAGACCTGAAAAAGGCAAGCTGGATAAAGATGGCGATCTTGTTGAAGACAGAAATTATAACAGGGTAGATTATGATAGAAACCTGGTAATAGATGAAAGAACTCAGACTGTTGCGAAAAAAATTACAGAGTTTCTCAAAGGATATGACAGATATGCGAAAACAATAGTATTCTGTGCTGACATTGATCACGCAGAAAGAATGCGTACAGCGCTTTCAAATCTCAATTCTGATCTCGTTTCTAAGAACAGCAAATATATAATGCAGATAACAGGAGATAATCAGGAAGGTAAGAATGAACTGGATAATTTCACGGATCCTGAAGAAAAATATCCGGTCATAGCCACAACTTCAGAGTTGATGACTACCGGGGTCGATGCGCAAACTTGCAAGCTGATCGTTCTTGACTGCGTAATAAATTCACAAACTAAATTTAAGCAGATTATAGGTAGAGGAACCAGAGTTCGTGAGGATTACGACAAAAGATATTTCACAATTCTGGATTTTAAAAACGCTACAGATCAGTTCGCAGATCCGAATTTTGACGGTGATCCTATAAGAATAAAACCTTTGACAGAAGGTGATGATCTAAGCACAATTATAGACGATGAAGAGCTAAGCAGCGAGCCGATAATTGACGAAGTTACAGGTGAAGAAATAAAGATGGAACCGAAAATAGTATTTCCTGAGATTGAAAACTATGACAACGAGATCAAAGAAACAAAAAACAAAGTCTATGTCAACGGAGTTGATGTATCTGTCCTTGTTAGCCGTGAAATTTATTTTGATGAGAATGGAAAACCGATCACAATGAGCCTTATAGATCATACAAAACTGAAAATCAAAGGCAGTTTCGCGTCACTTAATGATTTTATAAACAGGTGGAATGAGGCGGATAAAAAAGAAGTAATAATTCATGAACTCGAAGGACAGGGCATCTTTATTAATGAGCTTCTTGATTCAGTAAAGAGTGAAGTAGATGTTTTCGATCTTATCTGTCATGTTGCTTATGATCAACCACCTCTTACAAGAAAAGAACGCGCTGAAAATGTGCGTAAGAGAAATTATTTTACAAAATACGGGGAAAAAGCCAGAAAAGTGCTTGATGCTCTGCTTGATAAATACGCAGACGAAGGAATTGAGAATATTGAAAATATAGACATTTTAAAGGTAAAACCGCTAACAGAATTCGGTTCGCCAGTTGAGATCGTAAACGGAATATTCGGGAGCAAGTCAAAGTATATTTCGGCAATAAAAGAACTTGAAAAGGAGTTATATAAAACAGCATGAGTAATATATCAGGAGTAATTAAAAGTATTCGCAACATTATGCGTCAGGATCCTGGTTTGAACGGAGACGCGCAAAGAATTGAGCAATTAGGCTGGATGTTGTTTTTAAAAATATTTTCGGATAAAGACAAAGAGCTTGAACTTCTTCACAGTAATTATAAAAGCCCGATCCCTGATGAATTTCACTGGGAGGCATGGGCGCAGGATGACGAAGGGATAACAGGTGATAAGCTACTTGAATTCGTTGACCAGAAACTGTTACCGGCTCTTCGTAATCTTGATATTTCCCACGGGAATGGAAGGGCGCTTATAGTCCGTGAAGTATTTGAGGGCAATAACAACTATATGAAAAGAGGAATCAACATCCGAAAAGTTTTAAACAAGCTTAATGAACTTGATTTTAATATTGCAAAAGAGCGGCATACTTTCGGAGAACTCTATGAAACAATCTTGAAAGACCTTCAGAGCGCAGGAAAAAGCGGTGAGTTCTATACGCCGAGAGCAATTACTCACTTCATTACCGAAATGATTGATCCAAAAATCGGTGAAAAGATACTTGATCCCGCCTGCGGAACCGGGGGCTATCTTACTGCTGCGATAGAGCATTTAAAAAAACAGGCCAACAGCATTGAAGACAGGAAAAGCATAGCGGAAAATGTGGCAGGCTGGGAATTCAAACCTCTTCCGTATCTTCTTGCGACTACTAATCTCATACTTCACGACATGGAAATCCCTAAAATCATTTTCAGGGACTCACTCGACCAGCCGTTAAACAGTTATGCGCAAAAAGACAGAGTTAATGTAATACTCGCAAATCCTCCTTTTGGCGGAATTGTAGCCAACAATAACGAAAATAATTTTCCCGCGAACTACAGAACAAAGGAAAGCGCAGACCTGTTCTTGATTCTCATGATACAACTCTTAAAATCCGGAGGCAGAGCAGGAATAGTCCTACCCGACGGATCATTAACCGGGGACGGAGTAAAGCAGAGAATTAGACAAAAACTTCTCGAAGACTGCAATCTACATACAATAATCAGACTCCCGAACTCCGTATTCCAGCCTTACGCAACAGTAGCCACAAATCTATTATTCTTCAACAAAGGCGAACCTACAAAAGAAGTCTGGTATTATGAGCACAAACTACCCGAAGGACAAAAATCGTACAGCAAAACAAAGCTCATCCAGCTCAAGGAATTTGATGCTGTAATCGAATGGTGGAAGAACAGAAAAGAATCCGAAGTCTGCTGGAAAGTTGACATAAAAACCATAATCGAAAGAAATTACGATCTCGACATAAAAAATCCTGCCAAAAAAGAAGAAACTCACGAATATACAAGCACAGAACTAATCCAAATGCTCCACAACAGCTTCGAGAAAAGCAACGAATTGCTAAACCAACTCAAAGAAGCCGTCAAATGAGCTGGAAAAAAAGAAAATTAGGGGAGTTTCTTACAAATCGTGAACTACGTTTTAAGCCGAAAGACAAAGCTATCGAAGGCTTAAAAAGAATCGAGAAAATTGATTTTTCCGGTATAATATATCTTTCAGATAAACCTTCTAATACCGATATGATCCTTGTAAAAAAAGGTGACCTTGTAATTTCCGGCATCAATGTCGAAAAAGGAGCAATGAGTGTTTATCAGGGATCTGAGGATGTGACAGCCACAATACATTATTCTTCTTACAGTTATGACGAAAAGAAAATTGACATAGAATTCTTAAAAATGTTTCTTAAAAGTCAAGATTTTATTGAAGCCTTAAAGGAACAAGTACCTGGCGGCATAAAAACTGAAATAAAACCAAAACATTTACTACCTTTAGAAGTCTATATCCCGACAACTTTGTCAGAGCAAAGAAATGTAGTCAATTTATTCAATAACAAAAACCTTACAAATATAAAAGTCTCATCGGAACTCGACCGCCAACTTGACTTGATAAAACAGCTCCGGCAATCCTTTCTCCGCGAAGCCATGCAAGGCAAACTCACAGAAGAATGGCGAAAACAAAATCCGAATACCGAACCTGCAAGCGCACTGCTACAAAGAATCAAAAAAGAAAAAGATAAGCTTATAAAAGAAGGCAAACTAAAAAAAAAAAAACCTTTACCACCGATAAAAGATGATGAAATCCCGTTTCAAATACCGGAAACATGGGTTAGGTGCAGGCTTGGGGAGGTAATTGATTTAATATCAGGGCAACACATAG
The DNA here is from genome assembly GCA_022013635.1 of Candidatus Delongbacteria bacterium. GTDB lineage: Bacteria > UBA4055 > UBA4055 > UBA4055 > UBA4055 > JAKLPX01. Next base: position 563 of record JAKLPX010000252.1, on the reverse strand, counting down.
AGGAAAAGGATTATAATATTAATGAGGAAGGTTACCCTTATTTAACGGGGCCATCCGATTTTGGAAAAATATATCCCACAATTACAAGGTGGACTACAAAACCGAAAGTTTTTGCTATAAAAAATGATGTTATGATTACTGTAAAAGGTGCAGGAGTAGGGAAAACGAATTTATGTAACCTGGAGCAGTTAGTCATCAGCAGACAACTGATGGCAATAAGACCTCTGGTTATAAGTAATGATTTTATTCATTATTTTTTAGTTAATTCCTTGGAACTAATACAATCAGATATGAATGGAACAGGAATTCCGGGAATTAGTAGAGAAAATATACTTTTTAAAACTGTAGCTATTCCACCACTTTCAGAACAAAAAAAGATCGTAGAAAGCTTAGATTCGCTTATGAAATATTGCAACGATTTAGAATTAAGCATAAAACAAAGCAAAGAACAAAACGAAAAACTGCTACAAGTAGTGCTGAAAGAAGCGTTGGAGGTAGAGTAATTATGATAATGGGAAATATGAAGAAACTGCGAAGACTCCAACTGGCTCTCCATTAATTTT
>JAKLPX010000022.1 GCA_022013635.1 Candidatus Delongbacteria bacterium | reverse complement strand
TGTGTAAAATATAGAATAATCAACTGATAGAGTATTAGATCAATTACCGGAATAAACCACAAAAAACAGAAAAAAAGGAAAGAGATTTTGACGAATATAATCAAACCTGAAGCATTACCCGTTACCGAAAATTCACAGTTCAAAACATTGAACATCATCGAACCTATATTAAGAGCGATCGAGCACGAAGGTTATACTATACCGACGCCTATTCAGCTACAGGCGATACCTATCTGCCTGAAAGGCACCGACCTTCTCGGATGCGCACAAACAGGAACAGGTAAAACCGCCGCTTTCGCGGTACCTACCCTGCAATTACTTAGCGCAAGAAAACCTGAATTAAAAAGAAAGGTAAGAAGTCTGATACTGACGCCGACAAGGGAACTTGCTATCCAAATAGACGAAAGTTTTAAAGCCTACGGCAGATATACAAAACTAAAAACAGCCGTAATATTCGGCGGTGTAAACCAGTACCCGCAAGTTCAGCTGTTAAAAAGCGGAGTCGATATAGTCATCGCCACACCCGGACGGCTGCTTGATCTGATGAATCAAAGGCATCTGAACATTCAGGACGTTGAAATATTTGTTCTCGATGAAGCCGACCGTATGCTCGATATGGGCTTTATACACGACATTAAAAAAGTACTTGCTGTACTTCCTAAAAAAAGACAGTCACTGTTCTTTTCTGCAACACTTCCTGCCGAGATAATAACGCTTGCAGGCACTATCCTGAATAATCCCTCACATGTGTCGGCAACACCTATCTCATCAACAGTTGACACTATAGATCAGTTCGTTTACTTTGTGGATAAAGGAAACAAATCCGCTTTGCTTGTAGATATTCTAAAGGATAAGAAAATCAAAACAGCTTTGGTTTTCACACGCACAAAACACGGTGCCGATAAGGTCGTGAGAGTTCTTCAGAACCATAATGTGACCGCTGAAGCTATTCACGGAAATAAAGCTCAGAACGCAAGACAGAGAGCCTTGTCAAATTTTAAAGCTCAAACAACTCGGGTACTTGTTGCGACCGATATAGCCGCCAGAGGAATTGATGTGAACGATCTCGAATATGTTATTAATTATGAGATTTCCAATATCGCTGAAATGTATGTCCACCGCATAGGAAGGACAGGAAGAGCGGGAGCCAGGGGAACATCATATTCATTATGTGATGCTGAGGAAAGACCGTATCTGCGCGATGTCGAGAAACTTATCTCGAAGAAGATACCGGTGGTTGAAGATCATCCGTTCCCGTTTACCGGAATTGCTCCTGTTAAGACAACCGAGAGAGAATATCCCAGAAAGATCTCAGACAGAAAGCCCGCAGGAAAAGTTCAGGATAAAAAACCTGTTCACCGTTCTCCGGACCGCTTTAAACCGAAACCGGTTGAAATAAAAAATCCGAAAACGGTTGAATTCAGACGGAAACCTCATTATAATACAGTACGATCTAACTGATAAGAGGATGTGTTGCTTTGTTTAAAATTTAATATCCGGATCTTTATTCTGTTCCTTGTATCGTTTTCATCCGCCGTTTACTCTCAGACAGACAGCCTTAAATCCAATAATAAAACTTCTTTCGCTCCCTATATTCTTCCTCTTACATTGATCACGGTCGGCTCTTCAATAAGCGGAAGTGAGTTTGAAAAAGACATTCAGACAGATATCAGAAGCAGTGGCGGAAATGACTTCAAATTCGGGATCGACGACTATATTGTGTACGCCCCGATGGTTGAATTATATATTTTTGACTGGCTGGGTTGCAAAGCAAAGAATAACTTTTTTGACCGTTCCAAAAATATTGTGCTCGCTAATTTGGCTTCGGTTAGCATTGCCAGGGCATTGAAAAGCTTGACCTCTAAAACCCGACCGGACGGAACAGATCAACTTTCCTTCCCGTCGAACCATTCAAATATCGCATTCACGAACGCAACCGTTCTTTATCATGAATATAAAGATTCAAACAGATTTATTGCTTACAGCGGGTTTGCATTTGCAACAACTACCGGAGTTTTCCGGATGTTGAACAATAAGCACTGGATTTCTGATGTTCTGACAGGCGCCGGGATCGGAATTCTGGTCGGTAATCTGGTGTATCGGTTCGAACCGCTGAAAAACTGGCATCCTTTCGGGCTTGGCGCTGAAGATAATATTACATTGCTTCCACAGTTCGGAAATGATTCTTACGGAATATGTGTAATAATTGATTTAATTCAATAGAGAGGCAAAAAAAATACCCGTACCGCTACTTGAAAAACCTTTTGAACAGAGTGGTAGAAGTTCGGAGTATCGTTGATTTTTTCTAGCCCGATTCTGTAAAACAGAAAAATGCTAAAGCTGATGCTTTTCACAAACGGCGGCGGTATTTTTATCCCTTGTCTTCTCCAAGTATTTTTAATTCAGATCCGTAGAGTTTTTCTTTACACTCGGGGCAAAGACCGTGCGTGAAAGAAGCACTGCTTTTTTTCGTGATATAACTTTCGATCTGCTCCCATTGATTGGAATCATCCTTGATCTTTTTACAGTTTGAACATATAGGCAGAAGTCCGCTGAGAACATCGACCTTTTCAGATAAATTGCGGTTATTCTCAGCTATTTTGGTAAATAAAGTCGCGAACAGGGCAAAAACCGAAATACTTACTGTAAAGTTCAATCCAGCTTCCATGTAAGTCCACGGGATCGTCCAGAGAAAAATGTTAAAATAAAGCCGTACCAGAGACATTGTTACCGTAAACACAAAACCCCATGAACGACCGTTATACCATGAAACAAATGCTATCGGAATTATGTATGTGACAGGGAACTGAATAAAAGGACCAGCAAAATAATCTCCGACAAGTATTATAAGCGCAATCCCTGACCAATATAATAATTTGATCTTATTTCCGTCTTGCTCCGCACTTTCTTTATTCATAAAGAACTCCTTAACAAGTGTTTTATAAATCACTTTAAATATACATCATTTAGAGCATACTAAGTCAAGCGAATTATATTTTATTTTGTGACTTCAAGTTCCACATATCCAAAGTACCGCGCTTTTCACGAATGGCGGCGGCATAAAAAATAGCCTTTGAACCCTGAGCCTGCCAATAAACCAGATCGAATTCAGAATGATCGTCAGTTATTCGATGGTACTTCTCTTTGATCTTTTGCATTTCACTCTCGAAATTTATTGCTGATAATATACAAAATAAAACAGTCAAATCCTAAATAATTAATTACTTAAAACAGCCTTCGATACAATAAACACCAAGCTTTCCGCACATCAGTCTCGATCTGCTTCAGCTCCACTCTATTGAGCCTCTGAAATATCAGCCCGTTTGACTGTATGAATTTACGCATTGCTGCAAAGGCATCAATTATCTTTATACTTATTTACTACCGCAATATCGCTTCGCAAAACAGCAGACAGCATAGCTACTCCCTATAAAGTACGCTAATTTAGTAGTTTTACTGCAATATTCCACTTCATTTTCTTAGTGACTTTATCAGCGTCATATAACTCTTGAAGTACTTGTTTTGCGTGCTTAGGCAGGAACTCTTCTCTGATTGCATAATCAATTATTTCTTTATTGGATAATTTCTTTTGAGTACATAAATAATTCTCTAAATTCCGTTTAAAAACTTCATATTATGAAAATTCTAGTTTTGTGATCCTCAGGCATTTTCTTATCACTGGCAAACCTGTAGCTCCTTTTGTTTAATTTATTTGTTGTCAACAATATAAATATCAATATGACAATTTTCATTTGCTTATTGGCATTTAATTTCGTATTCTGAGTTTGGAATTTAAAGTAAAAGGAGATCCTGATGAAGAAGTTCATACTCACAGCACTCATGTTATTCACAGTAACATCATATTCTCAAGTTGCAATTGCACCGCTTGGTGACGGTTCGATAGGAACACCTTACCAGATCGAGACCATACAAAATCTATACTGGATCAACCAGATTTGGAGCTCCTGGGATAAATATATGGTATTAAATAATGATATTGATGCTTCGGATTCTCAAAACTGGGATGGAGGCACAGGCTGGACTACGATCGGTAATCTTTCAACTTATTTCACCGGAAATTTCGACGGACAGGGACATACGGTCTCGGGCGTATATCTTAATCGGCCTGAAAGCGATTTTATAGGATTTTTCGGGCTTTTATCCGGCGGAACTGTTCAGAATTTAGGAATTACAGATGCTGATATTTCAGGCAGTCAGAATACCGGAATATTATGCGGCTATCTAGACAATAATGCTCAAATCGTCAATTGTTATTCCACAGGGAATGTCTCCGGTAATAGCGCAGGGGGGCTTATCGGTACCAACTCGGATTCTTCTACTATAACCGGTTGTTACAGTTCAGCAGATGTTGATATCAGGAACGGCGGAGGAGGAGGCTTCGCGGGATCAAATAACAACGGAATTATCACCAATTGCTACAGCACGGGTGAAGTTTCAGACACCAGTTACAATAATGCGTCAGGTCTAGGAGGATTCATTGGTGGTAATGCCAACAACTCGTTAATAAATTATTGCTATTCTACCGGAAATGTAATTGAAGATAGCTATATACATCTGGAAGGCGAATCTGCTGGAGGTTTCGCAAGTGTAAATTCGACTTCTGCCATATCAAACTGCTACAGTAAGGGTGACGTGATCGCTGAAAATTCCACTTATACTGGAGGATTTATCGCAAGGAATAATAATTCTTCAACGATCAGCTACTGTTACAGCACAGGTAATGTTACTGTCTCAATATTATCTGGAGGATTTATAGGAGATTCATATACTTCAACAGCAAATTATTGCTTATGGGACACCGACACTTCAGGAATGCTGACATCCGCCGGAGGTACAGGAAAAACGACATTGGAAATGAATACAGAAAGTACTTACACGGATGCCGGATGGGATTTTATAAATAACTGGGATATAAACACTGTAACAAATAGCAGTTATCCTTATTTTCAGTGGCAGACTGTACCAACTGATCCGGTTGTATATACTGAAGCTCCTGCCCAGATAGGCTCAAACAGCGCTGTAATTCAGTGCGATCTTTCGAATCTTGGCACACCCGTTCCTTTCCAGCACGGGATTTGTTGGAACCAGACCGGAAATCCGTCTCTTTCCGACTCTAAGACAGAGGAAGGTATTCCTACACAGGCCGGTTTATACAATTCGGAAATGACAGGACTTCAAAGCAACACTCAGTATTTTGTCAAAGCTTACGCCACGAACACAAACGGAACATTCTACGGGGAAGAAATCAGTTTTACTTCAATTCTAATAGCTTCCACTCCTCCTTCTTCCGGCGACGGTTCTTCTGGAATCCCTATATAATTTCTTCGATGGAAAATCTTCAGTGGCTGAGTCTAAATTTTAATGAATGGGATAAACACTATGTTCAGACTGCTAATATAAACGCCGCTTTGACATCTCAATTGAACAACGGAGACGGCTGGCATCAGATAGGTGACAACAGCCCCGATAACGGATATAAAGTCTTTTCAGGGTCGTATGACGGACAGGGATACATAATAAGCAATCTATCCATGAACAGAATAACAACAGACTACGCCGGATTTTTCGGAAGAGCAGAAAACGCTGATATCAGGAATCTCGGTCTGGTAAATGTAAACATTACCGGGGGAAGCTTTGTGGGAGGGCTTACCGGCACAAACATGACAACACCCGTCACGAATTGTTTCGTAACGGGAAATGTGTCAGGTGAATCCTTTGTAGGCGGAATTTCAGGCAGCAGCTCTGGAAATATAACGAACTGTCATACATCAGGAAATGTAAATGCAGTATATTGGAGCGCAGGTGGATTGGCAGGTAAAAATTATGAAGTAATAAGCAACTCTTACAGTGAGTGTAATGTAACCGGGACTGTTGACACATACTACATTGGGGGACTGGTAGGTGAAAGTTATGATAGCGGATCATACTCTGATGCGAGAATACTGAACTGTTATTCCACCGGAAACGTAAGCAACGGAATGTATGTTGGCGGTCTGGTCGGCAGAAACAACAGCTATGCTTTAGTGTTCAACAGCTACAGTACAGGAACCGTCAGCGGTGATTCTTATGTTGGCGGACTGGTCGGACAAAATATTTCTTCCACAGTCACTAACAGCTTCTGGGACACTGACACTTCAGGACAAGCCTTATCAGATGGGGGAACAGGAAAAACTACAGCGGAAATGAAATCACTCTTAACTTTTACAGACGCAGGATGGGATTTTGTTAATGAAACTGTTAATGGAACTGAAGACATCTGGTCTTTAGGCGGATTCACTAACAGCGGATACCCTTGGCTTACAAGTCAGGAATACGGATCTGTTCAACTTGAAGGATTATCAATTTCTGTATCCGGAACGAATGCTTCTCTAGTCTGGGAAGAACTTTCGGGAGCGACCTCGTATAATGTTTATTCATCTGAAGATCCTAATGCTGAATTTCCCGGAGAAGAATGGACTCTGGTGGCCGAAAACATTACCGATACAAGCTGGGTAGATTCTGCCGCTGCCGGCTCGAAGAAATTTTATCTCGTCGTTGGGGTGAATTAAAATTTAACTTTTGCCATAAGAAAAAGCCCGGTTTTCCGGGCTTTTTTTATTCTACATATTCCTGATTATATAGTCTCTATCCGATGCGGCTTCAGGATGTTTATCCGCGGCTTTTTCGAACATGTTCATTGCTGTTTCCCAGTCCGTTCGATAATTGAACAATGGTATCATATAAATTAGGCCTAGAGTGATACTCACAATAATATTTTCAATATTTATAATATTATATCATGCCTGATCGAAGCATGATATTTAACCTCCAGAAAATTCAATTTCCGGATGTTCATCGTAAACTTTACCGGCTAGCTTTCTTCCGTTAGATTTCTTATTTCTTTTCACACCGTCAGATCCCCATGAACCACATTGTTTAAAGAAAAAAGCTGCCTTTTGCTTTACGCATTGTTTTTTGATATTCAAAACCCAGTCTTCATCCATAGGCCGTGCTTTTACACCGCTTTCTCCACCGACAATTACCCAATGTATATTTGTCAAATCAACCTCTCCCATTGCCTGTAGCCTACGCGCCATAACTTCAGCGTAACAGTTTTTGCAACCGTTTGAAACT
>JAKLPX010000002.1 GCA_022013635.1 Candidatus Delongbacteria bacterium | reverse complement strand
GCAGTAGCAGGCTAAATTTCTGAGCAAAAATTTCGGGATCTTTCCCTTTGTAAGCGACTTTATGAACATCAGGTACGGATATCTCCAAGGGAGAAGTTCTTTTTTGTATGAATTTATATAATTTGTTGTTAATGTTTCGCTGCTTTTCAGGTCGGATTGTTCGATTAAGGTTTTATTAGGAACCTGAATGTAGTATTTGTCTATCGCATTTAAAAGTTCAACCGCTCTTTTTAAAGAAATATCCGCAGAGCCGTCAATTGAAATGTCGAAAGTCAGAATGAGGTATCCGTCTTCCGAAGTGATCCTTGATAATTCTTTAAGAATGCACTCGTAATCGTTCGTATGTTCCAGCACGGAAACGCAGTAGATAGTATTATAATATCCGTCAGGTTTGCCAATACTTCTTATATCCGTTGTGAAATAATTGATTTTCTGTTTAAGCCTTTCATTGACTTTGTTAAACTGACCTTCGAGCCCTGCATCATAATCGCAACATTCTATTGTCGCATCCGGATATTTACCTTTCAGATAATATGGAAAGAATGTAATTCCCGATCCTGCATCAAGAATTCTTCCATCTTTTTTTGAGAGATTCTCTATCGAGTCAATAACGAAAGGATATTCGTACTGCCTGCTCCATTGATGAAATGAATCTTTTACCCATTTTCTTGAAAATTCCGGGAAAAGGTCTTTTTGCATTTTGGAAAATTCATCCGAATATTTTTCAAGCTCCCTGTAGAAAAAGCTTTCAAGTATCTGATGATAATCAAATATTTTTATCAGGCCCTGATTGATCATTTTCCCGCTTCTTTCTTATAAAATGATGTGTATAAATAATATCCTGAAGCACCGGCGGATAATATGATCAGGAATAGAATAAGTTTGAAATTTCCCGTTAAATTCTCTTTCCCCTCTATCAGTCTTCCTTTTCCTTTAATTACCTGATAGAAGAACCAGTCGTTCGGACCTGTTTCAACACCGTATTCTGTTTGCTCCGGCGTTAAAACGCCGAGTGCAATCCTTGTATTGTTTAGTAGAAGAGAGCTAGAAAAATCCGTCATCATGCTTTCCCGCGATTTATGAGCCCATGTCATATCCTTATCGCCGTAGATCTGCTTTGACTTGTATTCGACGGGCATCTGAACGGACTGATAATTGACCGACGAACCGATGATCTGAAAAAGAATCGAAATAGCGCAGAGCGCATAAAACACTTTTTTTACAACCTTCTTTTTTGAAAATTCCGATCTATCAAAGAAGATCACGGATAAAAACAAAATCGGATAAACCGGCAAAAGATACCTTACCCCCCAGGCTGCGCTGCCTGCGTAGCTTAAAGGCGCCCTCAGAGCATAAAGAGTTATATAGCATGTTATGATTAAGCCGAAAATTAAAAATTCAACTTTATATTTTTTATAAAATCCGGTCAGACTGAACAGAAGCAGGATCAGAAAAGGCGATAAAAAGAAGATAGACCTGTTCGGCGAGAAAAGAATGAGATATAAGCCGTGTAAATAATTCAGAGCTCCGTTCGTATAAAAAGCGGTGTTTTCATCGCCGTACTCTTTTGAAACTTTTTTCATTTCTTCCAGAAATTTCTGACGCGATTGAAATTGCTGTACCGCCATAGCCGTTTCTTTCGATGTCTGATCATTTTCATAAAGTGCCGCGGCTTTAGTATATGCCGTCTGCATATCTTTTTCCAAAGAAGATATTACTTCGTTCCTGTCAAGCGTATAGCCTGTTTCAAGAATTGAACCGAACCTCTGATAATTTGTTGTTAAAAATACCGACAGAAAAATCGAAAATCCGAGAATATAAAAAACCGTATTTTTTATAAGAAGGCTTTTATTTACTTTATAAGCGTAATAAATTGCAAGGATTGAAAAGAATCCGGCAAAAATCGGAGCATCTGGTCTGGTTAAAAGCGTATAGCCTGAAAAGAGCCCTGACATAAATATAAATAACGACCTTTTTTCCTTCCAAAACTTTAAAAGAAAATAGATTGAGGCCGTAATGGCTAAAAGAGTCAGCGGTTCAGGTAGAAAATACTTTGAATGCACAAATATCGGCGTTCCGAGACCGAATACTGCTGTATAAAAAACTGCTTTTTTATAACTCATAAATAATGATAAAGTTAAAAATATCAGAAATACCGCAATAGCAGAAAAAACCTGATTGAAAGTATATAGGATAAACTGCGAATCAGGACTTAGTGCATTAGAAAGGTGAACAAAAACTGTCAGCGGAAAAACTATTCCGATTCCTTCCAACGGATAAAATAATTTTGTCTTTGGACTATAGGCGATACCTGAAGACAATTTGAGCTCGGAGCCGTAAGAACCTGTTTCGGCATATTCTGTGGCATAACGGATTACATCAACATCCATTGAAGTCGTTATTCTCTGATTTGAGAAAATAAGGTAAATTGACAGGAACAATAGAAAAACGGATATGATACTAAAATATTTCATGATTTGCTTGTAAAATATTTGATCGTACCGCTGTAAAATCTAAGAATTTCGCCGGGAGCGGCTCTTACTAAAATCCAGAAATCTTTTTTGTTTTCCGACAAATAAATTAAAAAAACGATATAAAGAGCAAATAAAACTCCGATTGATATATTTGGATAAATAACGATTATAGTTATAATCATTGTATGAATCATATAATATAAAAAAGAAAATACATTGAACTTTGTAAGATGCTTCTCTGCCCATTTGTAACCGTTTTCTACAATATCCCTGTTAGTTTTAACTTTCAAATCGCTGATGAATTCAACATTTATATCGGTATGTGATAAAATCCTCTGGTTTTGGTCTAATACTATTTTCCTGAACAGATCGTCATTGCCGTCATTGAAATCAAAACCTATTTCGAATAATTTATTAAAAAAGAACTTATCAATAAAAAGCATGGCTTTGTTTTTATGTACATTACCGAGATTCTTTTTTGTGATCCAAAGTTCTTTCGCATATTTACTCTGAGGAAAATGGGGACTGTACATCTTTGAATTAATAAGAAACATGAATGTGTCGTGACCCGACCTGTATTTGTCAATGTTCAATTCTCCTGCTATTACAGGCGAGTAATTGATTTCTTTGATATTCTTTAAAATATCCTTCTTTACTACCGTTCTCTGATCAATAAATAAGAGGTTATCGTGTATTGAATTTTTTGCTCCCACATTCATGGATTCGGAGTTTCTTAAATGCTTTCGTGAGCCTATAACTCTGATATCGTAATTATTTGCCATTCTGAATGTGCGGTCAGTGGAGCCGTTGTCAACCACGATAACTTCGTAATCTTCTTTGGGATAATCAAGCGCCTTAACCGCATCCATACATCGGAAAAGAGTATCTTCGGCGTTGAAAACAGATATTATTATCGAAAATTTCAAAATAAAATCATCCCCGACAGATTATTAAAATTCCTAAGTTTTTAAAATTTTGTACGCCAGATCAATTGCCGACTTGTTCTCCTTTATATCGTGAACCCTGAATATCATAGCTCCTTTTACCAATGCAATTATATTCGACGCAATGGTTCCGTAAAGCATGTTTTCCGTTTCTGTTCCCAAAAACTTTCCGATAAAACTTTTTCTTGAAGTTCCTATCAAAACGGGATAAGTCAGATCTTTAAATTCGTCTAAATGTTTTAATATCTGAATGTTACCTGAAAAATCTTTACCGAATCCTATTCCGGGATCAAT
>JAKLPX010000251.1 GCA_022013635.1 Candidatus Delongbacteria bacterium | reverse complement strand
ATTTACAGGAGAATCATTTGCATAAAGCCTATTTCGTTTGTTTTTATAAATTTCCCGCCTGATTATCAGGGAATCATTATAATCTATTTCGTTATGACTGATAAATTCAATTGTACCCGACGACAGATCCGTAAATTCCGCTTCAATAATAAGCTTATCTTCTCCCGCTCTTATCATATCCGCGTCCGTTTTTTGCCCTAATATCAGCTTTAAAGAGGATATTATAATTGACTTTCCCGCTCCCGTTTCACCTGTAATGATATTCAGTCCCTTTTCAAAAAAAATATCAAGGTTTTCGATTATGGCTAAATTCTGAATGCTTAATCTTTTGATCGGCATTTTAATTAAAAGGTTTCCTTAAATCATAAAGTCTTTCGATCTTATGTACATCGGCGGGAGATTTTATGGTATAAAATTCATCGGCGTCGTTGCCGTCTTCCATTACATTCAGTATTGCGTTTGCCAGATATTTCCCGATCTTAATAACGGTAGTTTTACCAAATAATTGATGCTCATAATACGGATCTTCGAGATTATTAGCCATTGTGTTTGTAAAAATTATTTCTTTGATCTTTTCGCTGCGAAGTAAATTCTGAGACCTTCCTGTGATATGAGCATGAGTGGCGAACATAGTGAATCTGTCACCGCCCATTTTTTCGATCACGCCGTACATGGATGCGAAACTTCTTACTATATCGTCAAAAATAAATTTATCTTTATTTTCATGCCCGTTGTAATTCGGAGAACTTTCAGCTTCATAAATATTTTTCAGATATCCGGTAACAGGATCCCTTTCCTTTTTAAATCTGATCCAGCTGATATCGGTAAATTCCGGTTGAAGATTTTTCAGATTATTCATAATATCCGTGCATAATTCTTTTGAACCTTCATCGGTGGAAACAAAAACGGCTTTCTCGCCTTTATTTTTTATTTTACTGTAAGTATAAAGATAATGGGCTATGATCGGTGCTATAGGAAGATCAATCAGTATTTTTGATCCTTTGTTCACATCTCCGAAATAAACTTCTCCGAAAGCCTCGATAAGATTTTTTGTATGGGCATGAATAGTCAATACTTTTGAAATACCTTCATTTTTGAATCTTTTTGCGAGGCGTAATGTTGAAAGAGATTTTCCGTCATACTTTATAATATCTTTTTTAGAAAATATATTTCCGTTGCCCGGTCTTAGATGATTACCGCTTAATCTGATGTTCGTCCAGACTAAATTTACTTCCTTTGCGCCGTTGCACAGGCAAACATCCGCTGTATGACAAATTCTTTCGAGAAGCAAAGACGGTTCCCATTGTTTGTGACTTGCTACTAAATAGACATGCTTGCCTTTTAATCTGTTCATCGGTTCGTCATTGAATCCTTCCCTGCCTTCCAAGATCAATTTCGGATCGTAATCGGCGTCCTCATGAAGAAAATGAGCGATTAGTCCTTCCGGTTTCCAGGGCTGATTTAATTCTTTTGACAGTTTTCTGGCAAATCTGTCCATGGGTTCAACAGGAATTATTACTCTGTCAAAAGGTTCAATTTTACCTAAAAGGTCCATTTATATTTTTCCATTATTCGTTTTTAATAAGATTTAGCGAAAATAACTCTCTTACTGCTTTTTCCGCCGCAGTAAATACAGTTGCCTTCGCATTGTTTTTCGGTAAACGGTATATTCCTGACGGTTACTTTTAATTCTTCTTTTATTGCGTCCTCGCATTTTGAACTTCCGCACCAGTGAGAACGGGCGAAACATCCGTGTATCTCGGGTTTTTCTTCGTTTTTCGGGGTGAATATCTTTTTAAATTCTGCATAATCGTTAATTTCATAAGTGTTTTCCTTTAAGAAAGAGTTCGCCTTTTCATACATTTCATTTTGCATATTCGTAAGCGTCTCAACAAGACAATTTATAAATTCCTCTTTCAAAATAAAATTCTTTTTTAGACCGGGGTCGGTTCTTTTTACTACTGAAATCGTATTCTTTTCGACATCTCTGGGTCCGATCTCAATTTTTAGCGGAACTCCCTTTTTAATCCAATACCAGTTTTTCTCTCCGCCGCGTATGTCTCTATCATCAACATGAAGAACTATCTTTCTTTCAAAGAATCTTTGTTTGGCAACTTCAAGTTTAATATCTTCAATATAATTCATAACGGTTTCCCTTTCGCTGTCATCCTTATAGATTGGAAGAATAACAATATGCGCCGGGGCGACCCTCGGAGGCAATACAAGTCCGTTATCATCTGAATGAGCCATTATTAAAGCCCCAATCAGACGGGTAGAAACTCCCCATGATGTTGTCCATGCAAATTCCTCTTTCCCCTCTTTGCTTTGAAATTTTATCTTTGACGCTTTGGCAAAATTCTGACCTAAAAAATGGGATGTTCCGCTTTGGAGCGCCTTTTTATCCTGCATCATCGCTTCGATAGAATATGTAGAAACTGCTCCCGGAAATCTTTCAGATTCAGTCTTCTCTCCTTGGATCACGGGTATCGCTAAAACATTTTCGGCAAATTCTTTATATACATACAACATTTTATGAGTTTCTTCCGTTGCTTCCGCTTTGGTAGCGTGAACAGTATGACCTTCCTGCCACAAAAATTCGGTAGTTCTTAAAAACAGCCTTGTCCGCATTTCCCAACGGACGACATTTGCCCATTGATTAATAAGGATCGGCAGATCTCTGTATGAATTTACCCATTTGGCATAAGAAGCTCCGATGATCGTTTCGCTTGTCGGTCTTATGACAAGAGGTTCTTCGAGCTTTCCGTCGGGAACCAATTTCCCGTCGCCGTTCAGACTCAATCTGTGATGAGTAACGACGGCGCATTCCTTCGCGAAACCTTCGACATGGTCTGCTTCCTGCTGTAAATATTCAAGAGGAATGAATAACGGAAAATAGGCGTTCGTGTGACCTGTGTCTTTAAACGACTGGTCAAGTTCTCTCTGCATATTTTCCCAAATAGTATAACCCCAAGGTTTTATGACCATACAGCCGCGAACATCGCTGTTTTCTGCCAATTCGGCCGCTTTTATGACTTCAAGATACCATTGAGGGTAATCATCTTCTCTTGTAACCGGCATAGCCGTTTTTTTATATTCCGCCATTTCTTTTAACCTTTATTTAGTGTCTGATCTCGTAATTCGGCGATTCTCTTGTAATCTGAACATCGTGAGGATGACTTTCTATCAATCCAGCATTTGTCATCTGAATAAACTGCGTTTTCTCCTTCATCTCTGCAATATCCTTAACTCCGCAATATCCCATCGCCTGTCTCAATCCGCCTACCATCTGATAAATCGTATTTCCTACCTTACCTTTGTATGGTATCCGGCCTTCAATACCCTCCGGTACAAATTTTTCGGATGCCACCTGAAAATATCTGTCTGCGGAACCTTTTCTCATCGCGCCCAAAGATCCCATTCCTCTGTAAGCCTTAAATTGCCTTCCTTCGAAAAGTATCATTTCGCCCGGAGCCTCGTCTGTTCCTCCCAATATTGAACCTAACATTACGCAATCCGCTCCAATTCCGATGGCTTTGGCTATATCGCCTGAGTACTTGATGCCTCCGTCAGCTATTAAAGGCACCTTGTATTTTTTACATATTTTTGCGACATTCTGAATCGCGGTTATCTGAGGAATTCCTACTCCTGCAACAACTCTTGTGGTACAAATTGAACCGGGACCTATCCCGACTTTGACAGCATCGGCTCCCGCTTTGATTAAATCTTCCGCGCCTTCTGCCGTTGCTACATTTCCGGCTATGATCTGAATTCCGTCATATTTTTTCTTTATCCTTCTAATCTCTTTTGCAATATCCGTATGATGCCCGTGAGCGCTGTCAATCACTATAATATCAACTTTCGCATTTATAAGGAGTTTGATTCTTTTATCGTCGCCGTTTGCCGAGATTGCGGCGGCAACTCTCAATCTTCCGCCCTCATCTTTACAGGCATTCGGAAAATTCTCTTTCTTCTTAATATCTTTAAAAGTTATCATGCCTTTCAGATTATAATCGTCGTCAACTATAGGCAGTTTTTCAATTTTGTTTTTTTGCAAAATAAATTTAGCCTCTTCCAATGATGTTCCCTGCTTTGCCGTAATAAGCGGACACTTGGTCATTATGTCTTTCACTCTTATATCATCTTTATATTCAAACCTTATATCTCTGTTTGTTATTATACCGACAAGTTTCGTTCCTTGTACAACCGGCACACCGGAAATGGAAAAATTTTCCATTAATTTAAAAACATCTTTTAATTGGGCTTCGGGTCCGATAGTAACCGGATCGGTTATCATTCCGCTTTCGGATCTTTTGACTTTATCAACTTCAATAGCCTGTTCTTCAGCCGTCATGTTTTTGTGTATTACGGCAATTCCGCCTTCTCTCGCCATTGCTATGCCCATCTGATATTCGGATACGGTATCCATAGCCGCTGAAATTATAGGTATGTTAAGTTTAATATTCCTTGTAAGATATGTGGTCGTATCGGCTTCGCTTGGACGAACTGAACTTTTCTTTGGTACAAGAAGCACATCGTCGAATGTTAATCCCAAACCTATTATTTTGTCCATCTTAATTTCCCCAGTTTTTTTGTGAAATGTCAAACATAATTAAAATTGTCATATTAGTCAAGAGTAAATGTAGAGTGTTTTTATTTATTAATTCATTGTTTTTTGCTATACTTTTCAATTCCACTTATGCATAATACTTGCCCGAAATAAACTAAATGATAATCCTCTTTGGGATAGTTATTTTTTATTGATTGATCAATAAATTCATTTGCTGTAAATCTGGATGAATATATTTTTTTACATTCGATTACAAGTTCCGCTTCATTAAAGCATGGACATTTCACCAGTTTTGAAGGCTCAACTTTCAATCCCGATTTTTCAATTTTATTCACATCTTTACCGCTGACACTACCAAGATAAGACAGCTCTTTTTTATAATCTTCACTGAATGCGGAAAGAGTAAATGTCTCATATCTCTCCATGAACTCTCGAGTATATCGAGTTGGCCTGACAACTACTTGAACAAACGGCTTATTCCACATTATTCCGATGCTTCCCCAGCCGACGGTCATAGTGTTAAAAGAATCATGTTCCATTTCTCCCGAAGTAAGAAGCATCCATTGCTTTCCCCATAAATTGAATATCTCCGGTTTGAAATCATCAAATTTTATTTCCGATCTTTTCATGTTTACTTCTCTCCATAATTTTCGTAAATTAAATAATCTAAAAGTATTGATTAAAACGCAAGGATAAATTTATGAAAATTTTGGTACAAAGAGTTGATGAAGTTTTTATAAAGATTGACGGAAAAATTCATGCTGTATCCGGAAAAGGATTATTGATATTTATCGGCATAAATACTACCGATGACGAGAGTATTATTCCTTATTTCATAGACAAAATTGTCAATCTGAGGATTTTTGAAGACAGCGGCGGCAAAATGAATTTATCGGTAAAAGACATCAACGGTGAAATTGCCGCGGTGCCGCAGTTTACGCTTTATGCCGACACAAAGAAAGGAAGAAGACCGGGTTTTACTGAATCCTCTCCGCCGGAAAAAGCTATGCCGTTGTATAATTTTTTTATAAAAAATCTCAAAGAAACCGGTTTGAAAATTGTTGAAGGCGTTTTCGGATCGCACATGGAAATCGGGCTCATTAATAACGGTCCGGCTACATTTATTATTGAAAAATAACTTGAAAATTTAATTATTCGGTTCTTGACATTATGTCAAAAGAAAATTACTTTTCATTACAATTGTGTAAAGGGATGATGATACAAACCAGAGGTTTAAAATGATATTTGATATTATTCTAATAATAATGCTGATAGTAACGGTTACCCGAGCAGGTGTTAAGGGATGTACCGAAGATTTGAATTTTACTATCGGATTTTTGATCATTATCAGGATTGCCGGAGCCTTTTATGTTCCGGTTTCAAAAATTCTTTCTAAATTTATTGAGAATGAGAACTACGCAACTTATGCGGCTTATTTTCTTTTACTTCTGGTTATATTCTTTTTTTACAACTCTTTAATCGGTCGGAGAATTATCGAATTCGGCAAAAAAGTTCCTAAAACAACAGGCAGACTTTTAACCTATTTATTCGCGGCTTTCAAAACTATCATTATTTTTTCGATACTTTTTTCCTTTGTTTATACTCTGCCTGTTCTTAAAAAACTTCCGGAAAAATATATTACTCCAAAAACTTTCGGGCTGACTTATGGAATTATGGGAACCGGTACTGAAAATCTATTGCAAAATCTCGCATCTTATCTGCAGACTTTAAACAATCCTATAGAGTATTTTGAAAAACAAAAAGCAAAGCAGACCCAAGCTTCAAAAACCGGCCTGGACGCAATCCGCACTCACGAAGGGCTGAAAGACTTTATAAAGGATGAAAAGGAAAAACCTAAAACAAACGAATCCGATAAAAAAGAACCTGAAAAGAAAGAAGAATAGATAATTTATTATATTATCGGAATTTCAAAACCAAAAACACTTCCTTTTCTGTATTTGCTTTCGACGAAAACTTTTCCATTGTGTTTTTCGATAAATTCTTTACAAAGCAATAAACCGATACCTGTTCCTTTTTCATTTGCAGTTCCGTTTGTTACGAAATGTTTGTCAATTACAAATAGTTTGGATAAATCCTTCTTCTTAATTCCGATTCCATTATCTATTACGGTAAATATTAATTTACTGTTATCAATTATTTCTGCTGTAACCAAAATTTCTCCGCCCTGTTTAGTAAATTTGATCGCGTTGGTAATGAAATTCCGGATAACTGTTTTGATCATATTTTTATCGGCACGGAGAACTATATCCTTTTCGGCAGAAACATTGACAGATATATTCTTAATATCCGCGTTTGGTCTCAAAAGGTCTATGCAATTTTCAAGATTCTCGGTCAAATTAAATTCAACCGGATTAAATTGTCTCATTCCGCTTTGAGTTCTCGACCATTCCAAAAGATTTTCTATAAGTTTTAACAAATGCTTTGCCGATACATTGATTGTGTTGATATACTCTTTTTGTTTTTTTGTGCCGAGTTCGTCATAATATGTCGTAAGCAGCTCAGAAGTTGTATATAATATCGAAAACGGATTTTTCAAATCGTGAGTGATTATATTGAAAAATTTATCTTTTGAAGAATTTGATTTCATAAGTTCCGTTCTGGATTTTTTAAGTTCTTTATTCATTTTTCCGAGTTCAAAGTTTTTAAGTTTATATATTTCGTTCTCTTTATCTTTTTTATCGTTTTCATATTTGGTTGAAATATTGTGCAGTTCTTGTTGCTTTTGAAGATTGAGAACTTCTTCGTTTACTTTTGAATACATTACATAATAAGCTAAAGCTTTCTTGAAATTATTTTTCTTTCCGTAAATCTCAGAGAACAATTTATAAGAATCCCTCAATTTATCTTTAAGGTTCATATCCTTGGCTATGTCATGGGATCTTTTTATATAAACTAAAGCCTCTTCATACCTGCCTTGAGATATAAACAGACTGCTGATGTTTCTGCATACGCTTGTTATACCATTTTTATCTCCGAGTTCCTCGTTTATTTTTTTGCTTCGAACAAACATTTCTCTGCATCTTCATATTTCTTTTGTTTCAGGTAAACCATGCCCAAATTCTCCAAAGACGGAGGAAGTCCCGATAATATACTTAATTCTCTCTTTATTCTTATTGATTCCGATAAATACCAAATTGCCTTATCAAAATCGTTCATTTTATCATAAATTCTTCCAATTTCGTTATAAGAGTAAGAAATTCCTCTCATATCATTTATCTCTTCTCTGAGCTTTAAACCTTCTGTGGAATATTCAAGGGCTTTTTCAAGGTTAAAAAGTTTGGTAAAAATCATTCCTATATTGCCTAAAGTATTTGCGATAGAAGATTTGTTATTGGTATCTTCCTTAATTTTCAAGGCCTTGAACTGACATTCCAAAGCTTCCGAAAAAAGAGACATTTCAAAGTAAATCAGCCCAAGATTATTATAAGCCATGCCCTGACCTTCAAAATTATTGGATTCTTTAAATAATTTTTCCGCCATTAAACCATACTCTAATGCTTTTTGATATTCACCCTTTCTAAAATGAGTGAGGCACAAATTATTTAAACAGGCCGCAATTGATTCTTTTTTTTCTTTCCTTTCT
>JAKLPX010000250.1 GCA_022013635.1 Candidatus Delongbacteria bacterium | reverse complement strand
TCCCTGGCCAGTGGTAGGAAAGAAGTATTTTTAAAGCTGATTCTGAAATTCCATGTACATTCTTTTTTAATTCGACATTTGTTTCATTTATAAATTTCTTGACAAGATAGCTAATATCTTCTTTTCTTTCTCTTAACGGAGGAATATAAATAACATACTCGGCAATACGGAAATAAAGGTCTTTGCGAAATTCAAATTGCTTGCCGGTATTTAGAATATCCTGATTTGATGCTGACAGAAATCGGATATCTAAGTTATTTTTTTTATTACCCCCGATTTTATAATAATATTTTTCCTGTAATACTCTTAATAACTTACTTTGCACGAAAGAAGGAAGATTGGATATTTCATCAAAAAATATCGTAGATCCGCCAGCGAGCTGCAATTTTCCTTCCTGATGTTGATCTGCACCTGTATATGAGCCCTTTTCATGGCCAAAAATTTCATTTTCAAATAAAGATTCCGGAATTGCTCCGCAATCAACTGCAATTAACTGTTTTCCTTTCCTTAAACTATTGGCATGAATTGCCTGGGCGACAATTTCTTTTCCAACTCCGGTTTCACCTAGAATAAGTACGGAAAAATTTGTTGCCGCAACACTGTTCACATCTAATGCCAGCTTTTGCATTTTGGTGGAATTACCCATTTCATTCAGGAGAAACGATTGAGCTTTAGCGATAACATTATATTCATCTCGAATTTCAGCAATTGCTTTATGGATAATTGTCAGTAATTCAACATTATCAAAAGGTTTTGTAAGATAACCATAAGCGCCATCTTTAATTAATGCAACGGCATCTTTTATACAACTGAAAGCCGTTATAATAACTATTCGCTTTTTGCTGTCTATGGTTTTTATCCGTTTGAGCACTTCATCACCGGACATTCCGGGCATTTTAAGATCAAGCAGTACTATGTCAGGTGATTTTTCCTGAATAATTTTTAAAGCAGTCAATCCATCATAAGCCACATCGGTTTGCAATCCATCTTTTTCTATTATTTGCTTTAACGACCAGCACATATCTTTTTGGTCATCTACTATTAAAACGCTTGGCTGGAATTTCATAATTTAGTTACCTCTTTTAAGTGCTTATGATTAATGTAAAAAGGGACACAACTTTCGTTACATCCCGTATAAAGGTATCACCAAACACCCGTCAACCCAGATATACTACAAGAAGAATTGTGCCCCGTAGTGACACTTCCCTCTTAATTAATTCGGATTGACTAAAAATTGGTGATTTTTTATACAGAATCGCTTTAAGAATAAAGCTTAGCAGCTTTTAACAGCTACAATATTTTTATCAAATCATCTTATATAGGCTTTTCCTAATTTAGTTTAAGTTTATAATTAAGGGCATATCGGAAACTCAAACCTTAGCCCGCTCGGTTAATAAGCTAATATATTTTATTGTTAAAGTCAACTAAATTCTTTTAACATTCCTTATTTTAATCGTAAAAATAAATATAGAACCTTCTCCCACAACCGATTCAATTATCACTATAGTATAATAATAGTTTTTATACCCAAATTTCATCCATAATCTTGCGCTAATTCAGCTCAATTATTTTATCAACAACGGAAACAGCATATAAAGGAATATTTATAAATTCTTTCTCTTTACTGAAAATTCTCGGAGAAGCCCTGATTACTCTTTCTGGTTTATACAGCCCTTCGTAAACTCTGATACTTTTTAAATTCCTGCTCGATCCGCTTTTAACTTCCAAAGGATAAATACGGTCATTCAATCTGATCAGGAAATCAACTTCAGCTTTGCCTTCCGAAGTCCAGTAATATAATTCTTCGGCTCCGGAATTTATAAGTTCGGCGGCAGCGAAATTTTCCATGAACGCGCCATTGTATTCCGAGAACAGTCCGTCAGGGTTAAGAATAATATCCGATTTCAGATCCAGCATAGCACCCAGTAATCCCGTATCAAGAATATAAAGCTTGAATTTAGACCTGTCAGAATATCCCGATAATGGTATTTTGGGAACTGAAACATTATAAGCCGGATAGATTAAACCAGCATTCTTTAGCCAGGTAATAGTAGCTCCATAAACCGAACTTCTCGCATTGTTCGCAACATCTGAGTATTTAAATTTTTTGTTTTCTTTTGAAAGCTGATACGGTATCGACTCCCATACTTCTGCTGTCTTGACGGTCTGATTTGTATCGGCATACTTGGAGAAATCGTTTTTATACGCTTTTATTATTTCTTTCTGAATATGTCTTGCTTGTGCAATATCCTGATTGTCCAGATATGCCTGAAGCACCTCCGGCATTCCTCCCAGATAAAGATAAAGTTTTAATTTTTCACCGATCTTGTTATGAAATACTTCAATAATTTCACTTAATTTACCTTCTGCGAGCAATTCGGAAAGCAGTTCGTCATTGAAAGCATTAAGGAATTCAAAAAAGGTCATCGGGTACATTGACAGAAAATTTACTTTGCCGACAGGGAAGCTGCTTTTCTTTCAGATGCTTACACCGAGAAGCGAACCCGCAGCAATTATGTGGTATTCGGGAGATTCTTCGCAGAAATATTTCAGGCTGGTTATAGCTTCCGGCGACACCTGGATCTCATCGAAAAAGATCATAGTATTTTCCGAGTTTATTTTCTTGCCCAAAAACAGACTAAGTTTCTCTATGATCGCTTTCGGATAAAGGTTCTGTTTGAATATCGGAATTATTTCCGGAGTCTGCTCAAAATTGAAATAAAAGTAATCTTTATATTCTTTGCCTGCAAATTCATTGACAAGATATGTCTTTCCGACCTGCCTGGCTCCCTGAAGCAAAAGGGGTTTTCTGTTCTTTGAATTCTTCCATCTAACCAGGTCTTCATATGCCTTTCTTTTCATCTTATCCTCCGAAAAGTGTATGAACAATATAAGAACTCGTTCAAAAAAACGCAAGAACAATGTGTAAACTCGTTCCGAAAATTGAAGTTTGCATTATTTATTTACAAGCTTTAAAAAATTACAAACTTCAATTTTGGACGATATACAAGAAAAGTTTCACACCGAACTCATCCTTTACTTTATGATCACGAACTTCCCGACGAAAATATTCATTTATATTTCGCTATTTCCAGTAATATAGCTGCTTTAATACTTTTCCAGCTGATTTTTTTAGTTGTGACAGGATCAGGCTCATTATCCGCGTCAGTGAAATAAGTCAGACTTTTTATAACATGAAATTTGTTTGCATTTTTAAATTTATTATCAAATAAACGGAACATATCTTCAAAAGTATATGATTTAAGCAGATAATAGATATCGTAGAAGTCTTTTTTCGAACCTCTGCCGGCGACTGCCGATATTTTCATAGGTATGATGTCTTCGAGTTCCAACAGCCGGATACCTTCAATATCAGCTATTGGTTTAAGCAATGGATATCCAAATTTAATCAGATCTATTTTTACATTGTTGCCTGAATCCTTAGGATATTCAATACTTAAATTTAAAGTATTTTTACTTTTTCCTGATTCAATTATTTTAAAATTTTCAGTCAGCAATGCTAAGATATCTTCGTTGTTGAAATTATTTAGCGTGAATAAATCTAGATCAATCGAAAATCTGTGTCCGAGCCGTAAAGCTAAAGCTGTTCCGCCTACAAGAAAGAAATCCTTTAGTTCAGGTACAAGCATTAACTCTTTTAATAATCCCAAAGTGCTTTTATTGACGGTTCCGTATTGAAGCATCTGAATTTGTCCTTTTTAATTTGAAATATTGCAGATAAAAAGCTGAGGGTTATCTTATCCAAATATCGAATTTGAATAACTTCTGATTTAATTCTGTCAAGACCATAAAAAGCTTTGAGATTATTCCAATCATCAAGATTACCTCGTGTTACTACTCTCCCAATAATAAAACGGGCATTTTTTTTATAATTGATACTTTTGTAATCTACATCCCAAAAAAGCTCTTTTCTTAATACAGGTCTCATTGCTGTTTCACTTTTGTTTAATATCAAATATACGAAAAGATTATCACTTTTACAAACTAATAAACACATTCGACTCACTTTATTATAAGTGCTCAAAACAGAATTGTTTTCTGTCGCATTTCTTACAGTGTTTTCCCATCCATACTTCGTCAAATTGACTCATGATCGAATTGACGAGAACTTTGTCGCTCGTGATGAATCCGTTCTCAAAATTACGCCTGTTATCGCTTTTTGAGCCCATACCAGCACCTGTAAGATTGGCGCTGCCCGTATAAGCGAACTTGCCGTCAACTATTACGATCTTAAAGTGTACTCTCGGACATAAAAGCATCTCCATCCCTTTGATCAGCAGAGGATATTTATCATAATCAGATCTGTATGCCTCACCCGGTTCTTTCGCGTGGATCACTCTGATCTCCACACCTTTTTTAACTAGATCGTTCAATATTTCAAGGAATGGTACCATCTTGGATTTCTTCTTCACATATAGATCTTTCATGTCGCTCGTGCCGATCCAGACAAATTTCTCCGCAAATGGAATTCTTTCCTGAATAACTTTATCGTAAATTTCCCTATTCGTGATAAATTCAGTACTCATTAGTGATTTTTAGAATACTCATCTGCTTTATCGGCTATCTGATCGATAGTCATATCTTCAAAAAGTTTTTCACGCCATTTAGTATAATCGAATTTCTCTCTATTGATAAGAACAATAAATCTTTCTATCTCGACAGGGTCTAATTTCTGCCTTAAAGCCTTAAAGCCTTCCTGCTT
>JAKLPX010000249.1 GCA_022013635.1 Candidatus Delongbacteria bacterium | reverse complement strand
TGCAGGTAAAATCAGTCATCAGATGGCAATAGAAAAATCGGCTATTGAGTATGATAATTACAAAGATAAACAAATGCAGATAGAGCATGAAGAAAGTATCAAAGAACTTGTGAGGGATATAAATCAGTTAAAATCTAAGGGTACACTATGAAGAAATTTCAATTTGATGAAAAATATCTGTCGCAGATACCTGCGATTGAGTTGCTGATAAATCTGGGTTATGAATTTATTTCACCTTCTAAGGTTTATGCTGAGCGGCAGGGGCGGTTGTCGAATGTGCTTCTTGAGAATATTCTGCGGAATAAGCTGAAAGAGATTAATTGTATAAATTATAAGGGCGGAGAGTATCTTTTTAGTGAGGAGAATATTCAGTCCGCTGTTCAGAAGATCAAGAATGTTAAGTATGACGGTTTGCTAAAGACGAATGAGGCTATTTATGATCTGATGACGCTTGGGACTGCTTTGGAGCAGAATATTGAAGGGGATCTTAAGAGTTTTGACCTTAATTATATTGATTGGAAGAATCCGGAAAGAAATTCATTTCATGTTACTGCCGAATATAAAGTAGAGCGATCAAGAAGTACTGAGACTGCGAGACCGGATCTGGTTCTTTTTGTAAATGGAATTCCGTTCTGTGTTATTGAATGTAAATCGCCGACTGAAGATATTGAACAGGCTGTTTCTCAGTCAATCAGGAATCAGACTGAAGAATTTATTCCGAAGTTGTTTGTATATTCTCAGATTGTTTTGGCTATGACCAAAAATAAGGCAAAGTATGCGACTGCAGGTACATCTGCGAAGTTCTGGGGTGTGTGGAAAGAACCTTTGATGAATGTGACGGATTCGGGATATAAGAAATTACAGGAAATTATTAATTATAAAATTGACGAAAGTGTTTTAAAGGAAATAGCTTCAATTTTCAAGGTGGATAGTGCTTTCTTAAATCAGGACAGGCTTGTTTCCGAGCAGGATAAAACTATTTACGCATTATGCAGACCTGACAGGTTGATTGAGATAATTTGGAAATATGTGGTATTTGACGGAGGGATTAAGAAGATCGCCCGTTATCAGCAGTATTTTGTAATAAAATCAACTCTTGATAGAATTAAAATAAAAGACGGAGAAGGCAGAAGGCAGGGCGGGATTATCTGGCATACTCAAGGGTCTGGAAAATCTCTTACGATGGTGATGCTTGCAAGAAATCTTGCTATGGATAAATCTTTGGTAAATCCCCGACTTGTGCTGGTTACAGACAGAGATGATCTTGACAGGCAGTTGAAGAATACATTTATATCATGCCACTTAGAACCTAAAAGAGCTACATCGGGTAAAAATCTTGTTGATCTTGTTATTAAAAAAAGTGCAGGGATAATAACCACACTTGTCCATAAATTTGATAAGGCAATGGCTTACAAAAATCATAAGGATTATTCATCAGATATTTTTATTCTTGTTGACGAAAGCCACAGAACTCAATACGGTTCATTTTCTGCTAAAATGCGACAGATGTTCCCTAAGGCTTGTTATATTGGCTTTACAGGCACACCTCTTTTGAAAAAAGAAAAAAACAGTTTCCAAAAATTCGGAGGATTGATTGAGCCTCATTACTCAATTTCTCAGGCAGTTGAAGATAAAGCAGTAGTTCCTCTTTTATATGAGGGAAGGCTTGTTGAAATGGTACAAAATAAAGAGGCGATTGATCTATGGTTTGAAAGGCACACTCAAGGTTTAACATCAGAGCAGAAAGCTGATCTCAAAAGGAAATATGCAAAATCTGAAATGCTTAACAAATCTGATCATGTTGTATATATGAGAGCTTTTGATATAAGCGAACATTTCAGAGAAAACTGGAAAGGTACCGGGTTCAAAGCCCAGCTTGTTGCTCCTTCAAAACTTACGGCTTTAAAATATCGGGAATACCTTGATGAAATCGGTGTTGTCAATTCAGAAATAATAATTTCGCCGCCCGACAAGAGAGAAGGCTACGAAGAAACAGATGATGAGCCAAAAGAGGAAGTTCAGAAGTTTTGGATTAAAATGATGAAGAAATACGGTAGCGAAGAAGAATACAATAAACAGATCGTTAATCAGTTTAAGAATGGTGAGAGTCCTGAAATATTGATTGTAGTTGATAAATTACTGACAGGCTTTGACGCGGAAAGAAATACTATCATGTATCTGTGTAAAAAAATGAAAGATCATAATCTTTTACAGGCTATAGCGAGAGTAAACAGACTTCATGAAGGTAAAGATTTCGGTTACATAATTGATTATGCAAATATCCTCGGAGAACTTGATAAAGCTTTGACACATTACAGCGCTCTTGACGGATTCGATGAATCGGATCTTGACGGTACACTTATTTCGATACAAAAAGAAATAGAGAAACTTCCTCAGAAATTTTCTAATCTGTGGGATGTTTTTAAAACAGTAAAATATTCCTATGACGAAGAAGCCTACGAAGTATATTTGGCAGATCAATCGGTCAGAGAAGAATTTTATGAATTATTAAGAGATTTCGGTAAAACTCTTGCTATAGCACTATCCTCAGACCGTTTTCTTAATGAAGCCGATGAAAAAACTATCAGCCGATACAAAAATGATTACAAAAAATTTGATAAGCTAAGAACATCTGTTAGAGCCAGATATGCAGAGACAATTGATTATCGAGATTATGAACCTAAGATAAAAAAACTGCTCGATACGCACATTCAGGCTAATGAAGTTATCCAGCTTAATAAGCCTGTTAATATCTTTGATGATACTGAGTTCAATATGGTAAAAGAAGAACAGGCAGTTTACGGAAAAACTACAGCTTCAAAGGCAGATTCAATTGCTCATGCCATAAAGCGTGTCACAACTGAAAAAATGGAAGATGATCCTGCTTTTTACGAGAAATTTTCGAAACTTATTCAAGATGTAATAGATCTGTTTAGGTCTCAAAGAATTACTGAAAGTGAATATTTAAGGAAAGTTATTGAAATCCGAAACCAAGTAGTCGGAAAATTCCATGATGATGTCCCTGAACAACTGAGTATAAACGAGGAAGCAGCGGCTTTTTATGGAGTAATAATGCCTTTATTTGTTAAGAATAAATCAGATAAAGAAATTGAGAGCACTATAACTGAAATTGCTCTTGAAATTCAAAGGGTTTTAAAAGTGCATCAGAAAGTTCATTTCTGGGAAGATGAAGATGAGTTGAATCAGGCTATAAATGAGATTGATGACTATCTTTTTGATGTAGTGATCAAAGAAAAAGGAATCGGGCTGACCGTTGATCAGATGGATCAGATAATAGAAAAATCCTTACAGGTTGCAAGACACAGGAGCAATCGGTGAACTTTTTTACATACGGAAAAAAAAGAATTGAATACAGCATATTATTTGTCAATAGAAAGACTATGGAAATATCTGTCCAACCGAATTGCTCTGTTATCGTCAAAGTGCCTTTAAATACTCCTTTAGATGCCATAGAAATCAAGTTAAAAAAAAGAACAAAATGGATACTGAAACAAAAAAAATATTTTGAACAATTTGTTCCGAGAACTCCGATAAAACAATTTATAGGCGGAGAATCTCATCTGTATCTCGGAAAAAATTACAGGCTGAAAATAGTCAGT
>JAKLPX010000248.1 GCA_022013635.1 Candidatus Delongbacteria bacterium | reverse complement strand
GGGTAAAGGCATCGGCTTGTGCGATAAAGCAGCGGATAAGGAATTATACCTGAAAATGAAGCTGAATCTCGCCAATAACTATTATAATATGGGCGAATTCGCACGAAAACAGGCATTGGATTATTATAAACAAATAATTGAAGAAGGCTATAAATTTTCATCAAAAAAACAGGAAGCCGTAATATATGAGAGAGCTGGACATTGTCTTTTCACATTAGATGACGAATCGGCAGAGGAATATTATTCTAAAGCTATTGCGATCTATAAAGAGCTTAACGACAGGAATAGCGAGCTGAGGGTATCAATGAGAACCGCTTTACTTTATCTGACACGAGAAGATAAGGAAGGCGATATGATCGGAGGAGATGACGCTTACCAGAAATATGCCGAAATAATCGTCAAATTGAAAAGCGAAGACAATAAAGAGGCGATAAATTTAATCAAAAGAAACAGCGCATTCGCAAAGTTCGTGGATGAGGAATATCTGTTTTCATCGGATATGCTTAATCAGATATTATCACAAGACGGCGATTATAAGGATAAGGTTTCAATGGACAATCTTATAATATTATCGCTGCTCGGGCTTAACATCCCTGTATGGAAACTTGAGCTTATTCTCGGATCACAATATTCCGACGGATTCGAGGGCAAAGATGAGCTTGCTTTACTGTACTCGATTCAGGCATCAAGTTATTATAATCTGAAGGATTTTGATACTGTTAAAGAGATACTACGCCAAAAAGCCGATATTTTCAGGAAAAAGGGGAACGATCTTGCCTTGAGTTTAATTGAAAATCGTCTGGGTATTATAGAATACTTACGCTCGAACTGGAATGAAAGCATTAAGAGATTTGAGAAATCAAATGAACTCTGTATGAAGCTGAATCTCTATAATGTCGCTCTGAGTAACGAAAATAATATATTGAAAGCAAAGATAAGAGCTTTCGGTTCAACCGAAATATCAAAAGTTAACCAGGCTGTTGCGGATACGACAATATATTCAAAAGCAAAAGCGACCGCCGATTTAATTGATCAGGCAGTAAATTTGAACCTGAGGGGAGTATTAAGCTTTAAATCATATAAGAAGCTTTACAAAGGTGATCCAAGCGAGAAATATAAGGCTGTCAGACATTTGATCAATTCAAAAAAATATTTTGAAAAAGCTGACTCATTAGTTAATTCTCAAACAAGGACGAACGAGGCTAAAAACAGATTCTCGGCTTCAGTCCTGTATAATCTGGCAATATCAGAGGTCGAGTCAGGCGATATGGAAAGTGCTTCAGCTACCCTTAAAAGAGGGAAAGACATAGCTGATCTGACTTATGACAAGCTGCTTCACTGGAGATATTCTATGAAATCGGGCGATCTGGAAACAGATCCCGAGATAAAGCTAGGGTTATATAAAAAAGCGGAAGAAATTTTGTCGGAATATCTTCCCTCGACAGCCGATTACGAGCTGATTACCGGCTGGAAAGAGGACATCAAACCGCTTTATGACAGGATTATCGAAGGATATTTACAGAAAAAGGATATCATGACCGCCTTTAATTACGCGGAAAGGTTCAAGAACAGGACTCTTTTAAATTATTATTCAAGCAGGTATCTGGAATATAAAGAACAGCTGCATAAGATACATGTAAAAAAGATCAGATATAATAATGAAGAGATCGTAAGATACAGGCAGAAAGCTGATCTCTTAAAAAATAAAAACGCTAAGAAATATGCGAAATTGATCGCAGAATACGAAAAACAGGCTGAATTTTATGAAAGTGAGCTTATAGACATTTACGGGCAGATCAAAAAAGCCAATGATGAAAGACTTCTACAGTTCGTCAGCATTGAAGATATAGACAGGGAAAAAGTTTCTGAGGTACTGGGTGAGTATAAAGGCGTGATAAGCATATATTCGCTACCCGATGCAGAACTGTATTTTTATTTTGATCAAAACGGTGTTAAATATTCAAGAACACCGGCTTTAAGCTTCAATAAAATATTCGATGAATTCACTTCAGAGATAGAAGAGAAAGAACAAATATTTATAATTCCGGATATAGACGAAAGCATTAATGTAAATTATCCTAAAGTATCAAAAGAAAAAGGTCTCGAAGCTGTAAATTTTACGATCCTTCCGACAATGTCTTCGTTACGAATGGTCACGGAAAACGCGAATATCAACTATTCCGAATTAAAAATTGCTTCGGAAACCGGAGCAGACAGAGAAGATATTTCATCCTTACTTGAGAACGGCGGCATAATATTTATAGACAGACCTATAGAGATAAGCGGATCTAATAGTCTTGAAAATATTTTCGAGTTCGGGAAAACCAGAGTTAAACTCGGAGAGCTCTTAAGACTGAAAATCCCTGCTTATGCTGTTGTTATATCAGGCTTTGAAGGACATGCGGAACCGATTGATAAAATTCTATTGGCGAACAGTTTTATTTTTTCGGGCGTGCAGACGATCATAATGCCGTTTGATGATCAAAAAGACAGCGTAAATTATGAGACGGTCAGTAAAATTCTTTTTGAAAATTCTGATGAGAAAGATATAATAGCCATTTTAAACGAGAATAACATAAGCGTCAATATAGTCGGTCTTACCGGAATGGACAAAGAAACTCAAAAAGAATTTGCGACTTCTAATCTGAAAAGTTCATTAATGAACGGAGTCAGGTATTTCAACAGTAAGGTTTATGAGAAGGCCGCAGTATATTTTTTACAGGCGCTTGCGATGGCGAGAAATATTAACGATAAGCAGGAATTGAATATTTTAAAAACTCTCGTGACTTCATTATCGCGAATAAAGGATTATAACAGGGCGATAATCTATGGAGAGCAGCTTGTTTCATACACAGAAGCGAACAAACTGGATAAGGAAAGGATACTTGCTTACGATACTTTATCAAAGGATTATTTCAGGAATAAAAATTACGACAGGAGCATTGAGTATCAGGAGAAAATTATAAATGATGATAACAGCGAATTAAAGGACGAATTAAGCGCTTATGATATGCTGTCGATAATTTATTCTTATAAAGGCGACTTAAAAAGAAGCATTTCATATAAAAAAGAATACCTGAAAAGTTCAAATTTAATCACTTCCGATGAAATAGATTCCTTTAAGGAAGAACTCGGCGGAAAGGCGGCAGAGGTATTATTCAACTCGCTGAGAAATATAATGGTAAACTATTACCGGGAAGGCAGTATTGATTCTGCGCTTTTCGTTTACGATTCGATCGTTATGAACAAGGAAACCTTTGAGAATGTCAGCTTTGATTCATTCGGTGAGCTACTTGAGTCGGCAGGATTATGTTATTTCAAAAAGTCTCTCTATACTAAAGCAGAAGAACTTTATTTAGAAGCACTGGATTATTATTCAGACGAAGCTAAGAAAAGCTCCGCATATCTTAATCTGAGCGATCTTTATTATTTTACCGACAAACTTTCATCCGCTTTAAAATATTTGAATGAAGCGGAAAAAAATACGACTTCAGATTCGGAAAGGATGAGAATATTTAATACACGAAGCCTGACTGAAGTAAAATTGGGTAATCTTCCTTTGGCAAGGACTTTTTCATACAAGGCACTTGATAAGACGATAGAAATGAACGACAGGTCAGAAGAAAGCACGGCAAGAGTAAATCTCGCAAAAATATTGATCCTGACCAATGATATTTCCGGTGCTCAGAAAAATCTTGCAAAAAGTATGGAATTAGCCGTCGAAACAAAGAATATCAAGGCAATGCTTTCAGTCGAGTTCTACAAAGGCGAAATATATTCGAAGAATCTGAAGAATCCGGATAGTGCCTTAATCAACTATAGAAAATGTTTAAAATTATCAACCTCCGACAATGACGAATATTTCAAAGCCCGCGCACTTTACGGTATAGGAGCCTCATTTTATACTAAACAGCAGAACGACAGTTGTGAGTTTTATCTATTAAAAAGTCTGGAAGGATCTGACAAATTCGGTTTTAACGATATATATTTGAAGTCAGTATATAAACTATCCGAAGTCTATGAGAAGAATCAGTCGGAAAAGGCTTTGAACATGCTTGATAAATTATCACAAAGAGCAGAAAAAATAGCTGCCGAGTACGAAAATCAGTTTGCCGATGAATACGAGAAGATCATAAGATCAGGGTTTGAAAAACAGATATACCTACTGATCAAGAATTCACGCATAGACAAAGCATTATCGGCAATTGAATACAGAGATAAAATGTTCATCAGAAATGATCTGAAATATTTCGGTATAAAGGAGAAAGAAAAATATAGACTGAATATAAAAGCAGGCGAAAATATTTTGACTGATATTCAGAGCGGGATCAAAAGCGAATCTGTAATGATGTTATTCCTTCCTTATAATGATTTGGCAAATATAATCGTTGTCACAAAAGATAATGTGAAGAATTTTGAATTCAGGATACCGAAAGAACTTTCGGAACTGCCAAACAGAATTGAAACAAAGAGCGATTTCATAAACCTTGCGAAGAAATCGTATGAAATTATATTCACAAAAGAATTGAAGGATCTCATTCAGGACAAGAAAAATATTCATGTATATTCATCGGGTAAATTAAAAAATTATCCGTTTGATGTTTTATATGACGGAAAGGACTTCTTAATTGATAATTACAATATCAGCGAAGTTTCTGATATTTCAAAGCTGAATTTCAATTTCGGAACCGGAGATATTGCGAAAAGTATGTCTTTCGTAAACCCGTTCACTGCCGAAAGCGATCTTGTATTTGCAGAAAGAGAATTTGGGGCTCTTTCTCAGGTAAATAAAAATTCCTCATCCGCTGATGATAAAAAAGCTACCGAATCTCTGGTTAAATCACAAGGGATGAAAGAGTATGGAATGCTGCATCTGCCGGTTCACAGCTTTGTACTAAGCAAAGATTCAGTCCGCACAGCAGATAAATCAAGTTACATTCAGTTATCAGCCGACGGATCAAACGACGGCAGGCTTGAATGGGGTGAAATAGTTCAACTAGACTGTAAACAAAAGGAAGTAATTCTTTCCGGCTGCGATACCGGAGGTAAAATAGGGCAGGAATATTATTCAAATTTCGATCTCTCACAGGCTTTCGCTCTCGCAGGATCGGATATTATAGTTTCAAGCAAGTGGAAAACCGACGATCTTGCAGCTTCAGTCCTTATGAAAAGATATTTCAGGTACTCCGCAGGCGGTTCTGACAGAATCACGGCACTATCTCAGGCGAAAAGGGATATAAAATCCTATTTCAATCCGCACCCGTATTACTGGGCGAATTTTAAGATAAACAGGTAAAAAGTTCAATGGCTACAAATGTAATGAGATATCCGATTGAATATAAAGTTGAAGTGTGTGAATGCGCCAAAAATATGAGTGTGAGCAGTGCAGCAGTTATTTACTCTCTGCACAGAAGTACAGTGAATAACTGGCTTTTAAAATATAACAAATCAGGTGTGAACGGATTTGTAGTTAAAAGAAATGATACGCAATCAGCAAAGCTTGATTATGAAACTCTTGCAGAAATACAGAATTTTAAAAAATATAATCCAAAAGCTACTCTGCGCGATATTAAAGATAAATTCGATTTAGATTGTAACATCTCACTGATAAGCAGGAAACTGAATGTTAATCCGATTCTCAATAAATCAAATAAGAAAAACTGCGAATTGTTTCTAAAGCTCCATATTATAAAAAAAGCAGTTTTCAGAAACGAAGTAAGAACAATTTATAGATTATCTTTAAATACATCAGAAGGCAAAATTATAGCTATAGGATATACAAAAAACTATACATCAATGAATATTTGTTTATTCATTAGGCATTCACTCGCAAGTATTAATAAAAGCTGTAAAAAATGGAATGTCAGACGAATTGAAACGAACATATTCTGCATCAGAAAAAATGATTTTGACAGTATAGTCAAAAGCAGATATTTAACAGACCTGAAACTGACATCAAAGAAAAAGGGGAAAAAATATTCTTCGTATAAGCATATTTCGTTACCAAAAGATATTAATTGCGCTATTGAAGATACCTACGATAGAATCCTCAACAACTTTAACTCTGATATTATTGACAGCTCGCTGCTTACATCGGTCTATAATCTCGATGTGATTAAAAAGGAGAGTGTAGATCCTAAAAACTGGTCAGCAGTTCCTATTCCTAATGAGAATAAAAAATCGCTTTTAACAGTACTAGGAAGAATAAAACAAACAGGCGATCATGCTGCACGGAACTTCGATTATAAAAAAGCTCATGCTGAATACGACAAAGTTTATAAAATTTTGTCAGATCTTCAATTCGAAGATAAACAGACGGTATGCTCAATATTGTTATCGAAAGCATTGATGTACTATGACAGAGAAAAGGAACAGACAGCACTTATGCTTTTCTCAGATTCTTTGAATTACGCAGAGAAAAACGGTTTTGAAAAAGAAATGGCTGAGAGCTGCTTTTATATTGGAAAGATAAACAGCAAATTTAGCGATTACAAAAACGCTATAAAATATTATCAAAAATCTTCTGATATACTTGAAGGAAAAGAC
Organism: Candidatus Delongbacteria bacterium; assembly: GCA_022013635.1. Lineage (GTDB taxonomy): Bacteria > UBA4055 > UBA4055 > UBA4055 > UBA4055 > JAKLPX01. The sequence continues at coordinate 121 of JAKLPX010000248.1, read as the reverse complement.
AGCCCTGAATGTTTGTGCATGTACTATAGAGTGCAGTATATGATACAGATTGCAAATAAGAATTATTCAAATGCCGATAAAATCAGCGCATTATATTTAATTAATGCACTTAGAACCAATG
>JAKLPX010000247.1 GCA_022013635.1 Candidatus Delongbacteria bacterium | reverse complement strand
GGAATTATCAGCTATAAGATAATATTCAAAAACCGAAAAGTGAATGTCCGGGAAAATTCTTTCATGCAGATCTGAATAAAGACCTTTTTCTTCGATCTCATCCTTAAAATCATAAGCAACATAACCGAGCATCAGCGGAAGATCGGAATCCGAACGGTTCAATTCAAGCAATTTATCAATCTGTTCAATGGAATTAATCTTCAGGACAGGATTGATGCCTACAATATTTTTGCCGTAATTTTCATCATCAACTGAAGTAAAAAGGCAAACACCGTTATATTTTTCGGTAATTGAAAAGAGGAGATCAATATCCCATTTTTGTTCAATATTAAATATGGTTTCATTTATTTTCGACATACAATTCCATGAAATTTTTAATTAACTGAGCTCCGTATTCGGTCAAAAAACTTTCAGGATGAAATTGAAATCCTGCAAAGGGGAGAGTCTTATGCCTAAGCGCCATCACTGAGCCTGAATCTTTTTCAAATGCGATAAACTCCAATGGTCCATCTTTTTCCTGCTCTTTTCCGAAAGAAGCAAGCCCGAGAGAATTATAACGGGCTACAAGAAAATTAGCGGGAATGTTTTTAAACAAAGGATCGTCAATATGTTCAATTTCTGCCTGATAACCGTGAACAGGATTGCTGATCATGCCGACTTCATAACCATAATAACCTGCTACGAACTGCATACCAAGACAAATTCCGAGAACAGGGATTTTCTCAGGTATTATTTTCTTCTCAAAAAGCTCTTTCAATATACCGGTTTCTTTCCAGGTCATCGGGCCCGGTGAAATAACGAGCATATCAAAATTTTCATTGAATATTTGTTTGTCTCTATTCCTTCTGACTTTTACTTCGGCATTATCAACGGATGTTTCAAGTAAAGATTTGAGATTGTATGTAAAAGAATCGTAATTATCTAACAGCAGTATCTTCATTTTCAGCTCTTTTATATTTCTCTGTCATCTTTAGTAAGATACATAAAACTTTAGAAAATTGCAGATATTTTTTTTGAATATATTGATATGATAAGTAGATTATGCCACCTTCCTGCTTTTTAGAGAAAAGAAGACTCTTACTATCTTCACCCGCCGCTTCGTGTTCTCTCCAAATCAGTAATCAGTTAATGCTGATAGAGTCTTCTTTTCTCGAAATACAGGAAGATGAAATACAAAAAACACTCAAAAAAATTCAAGAATAAATTATTGCATAAAACTATAAATATAAATAGATTCGGAACAAAAAATAAAGCTGTGAAGGATTCAGATGAAAAAACTAAAAATTCGTGATTTAACTTTAAGAGACGGGCAGCAATCCCAATTCGCTACAAGAATGAGTCAAGCACAGGTTGACAGGGTGCTGCCGTTTTACGCAAAAGCAGGATTTTACGCATGCGAAGTATGGGGCGGAGCGGTTCCGGATTCGATCATGAGATATCTGAATGAAAACCCATGGGACAGACTGGAAAAAATAAATACTGCCATAGGAAGCGGTTCGAAACTGACATCATTATCCAGAGGCAGAAACCTTTTCGGATACGCACCTTATCCCGACGAGGTTATCGAGGGTTTTACAAAAAACACAATAGAATCAGGTCTTGATATTGTCAGAATTTTCGATGCTCTTAACGATATAAACAATATGACTTCAACTATTAAATTCGTAAAAAAATACGGAGGCATACCGGACTGCGCTGTATGTTTTACCGTTGATCCGAAGTTTACTTTCGGCGAAAAATTTAAAGCTTTTTTCAAAGGTAAAAAGCTTCCAAATAATATTTTCAATGTCAATTATTTTGTCGAAAAATCAAAAGAGTTGGAAAAGGAAGGCGCCGAGATCATCACAATTAAAGATATGGCAGGATTGATCCACCCCAAAATGACAGGCGAGCTTATCAGAGAATTAAAAAGGTCAGTAAAAGCACCGATAGATCTGCATACTCACGACACACCCGGATATGGTCTCGCATCAATAGTCATGGCGATCATAAATGGCGTTGACATTGTTGACACTGTCCTGTATTCTTTCGCCGGAGGGCCTGCTGCTCCTGCTTTTGAGCTTGTTCAGATTTTCTGTGATAAGCTGGGGGTAGAGACGGATGTCGATCTGAAGCAGGTCGAATTGATTGATGACGAATTGAACAAAATAAGAAAAGAACTTGCCGAATTCGATACCACAAAAATGTACCCTATCGAATTTGATATTTCAAACTATAAACTTGAACCGGAAATTGATGCGCTGTTCGATAAAGCGATTGACGCGGCGACGAATGAGAGGGTAGAGGAGCTTTTGATTCATACTCAGGCTATAACAAAGCATTTTAACTTTCCTGAACCTAATGAGCAGGTAAAGCAAGCTGAAATCCCGGGCGGTATGTACACGAATATGGTTGCTCAGTTCAGGCAATTAAAACTTGATCATTTAATGGATAGAGCTCTCAAATTAATTCCAAAATGCAGGCTTGATTCAGGCTGTCCGCCTCTCGTAACGCCTACAAGTCAGATCGTCGGTACGCAGGCAGTAAATCTTGCGCTTGATGAGCTGAACGGGAAACCGGAATATACAACTTTAACTAATCAATTTACAAATCTTGTTCAGGGTCAGTACGGAAAAACACCATTTCCCGTTGATCCGAATTTCAGAGAGCAGATTTGCGGATCGCCAGAAGAGATACCTTATGATACGAGCGCTTATAAAAAGCAATCGAATCCCGTTCTCAAGGAATTCGGAAATGTAAAATTAGCGACAAATTATAAAGAAGAACTACTTATCGAATTATTCCCGAATGTAGCCGACGGTTTTCTCAAAAAGAAAAGAGAAGCCGAATGGAAAGCGGCTAATCCGTATATACCGCCGAGAAATATCAAACCGAAGGTGCTGACGCAGGAAGATTACGATAATCTATACAAAGGCGGTTGGTACTAGAAAATAAAAGACGGAATTGTTTCAGGCTTTTTTATTTACTTATTTTAAGAAACAATTCTCCGTATATTAGATTTTAGGGGACTGCATATTATGTTAATGCGGGAAGAATGAATGTTTATTGGAGGAGATCTGATGAAAAAACTAATCATAATACTGCTCATAATTCTAACGGCAGGCGTTTTTGCGATTGACTGGTTTCCGGGCAAAGAAAAAGTAACTGATCTGAAACAAAAGGAAATATCGGGGAAGGATACTACTTGGTATTCTTATATTCCGGATATTGCTTATACTTGGACTGTAAAAGCAGAAAGATCTACATTCTTCAATGTACACGATTTCGGACTTGAATATCCGGTAAATCTGCATGCGATTACGGCATTTTTGGATGATGAAGGATATGCATATACTTACAGAATTTATGATGCAGACGGAGTTACATTACTTTTTGAAGCTTCTGTAGATTCTTCACTTGCTGATTACAATGATTATTTTTTTAACACTCCAATAGTGATTAAGAATGATTTTTGGATCTCGGTAATTCCTCAAATTTCTTCAGGATTACCAAGGCTTGTTTCATCAGATGTGACAACAAGTGATCACAGCTATTTTAAAACAGACGGAGTATGGACGCCATTCTTGACTGAAACTGAAAGGTATGAATGGGTTATTTACGCCGGAATGCAACCTGTCACAGGTCCAGATGATCCTTTTCCACCATATATAGAAAATATATCTGGATCTGAATGGTTTATGAACACTGATGCTAGTGTTTCGATCACGGTTCATGATCAATCGGCAATAAACAGTCTTTACGGACAGTATGATCTAGGAGCAGGATGGGTAAATTTTCCAATGACTCTTTCCGCAAAAGAAAAAACAGCCTATATTTACACCGGATCAATTCCTGGACAACCTGATGGAACGACCGCAACGGTCAGGTTTTATATGGAAGATGAATTTGCAAATAGCGCATATTCTGATGAGTACTCATATTCGTGGTCAAAGGATGCACCTATTTTGTATGAGAGTTTTGAAGGCGCATTCCCGCCTGCCGGATGGAGTCTGGTTACTGAACCGGCTATGGAAGGATTTGTGGCTAGTACAGAAGCTTTGGGTGCAAGGGTTAAAACAGGACAACACGCTCTTGTCCACTGGGACGAATCCGGCTGGCAGGACAACTGGATCTGGACTCCTGAGGTTTATTTACCGGCAGAAAACTCTTGCTTATTTTCATTTTGGCAAAACGGACTTTGGGTAACTTATGCAATGTTACATGAAGTAGTTATTTCGACAGACGGGGGAGCTACTTATACACAGATCTATGAAGGCATACCGGCTACTTTACCTGATGATCCTGATAACGGAGTGTGGGAACAATTAATTTTTTGGCTCAAAACTTATTCCGGGCAAAATGTTATGCTTGGATTCCACTATCAGGGAGATTACTCAGACCAATGGTTCATTGACGATGTTAAAATTAAATGTGATTACATACCACCGGTTCCTAACTCTTTAATCGGAAATGAAGGTCTTTATAACACTACCGGAATTATTGGAGAATATTTAAACAATCCTTTGAACTTAAAATTGACTATAAGTGACCAGTCAGGAATTGCATCTGTGACGGGACATTATTCATTTGAAGGCGAACCTTTTACAGATTTAGTATTCAGTAAGGCTAAAGGCACTGAAACATGGACTGGGACAATTCCTGAGAGAAGCATTGAATCTGTTGGTACCATATTTTTTGATATGGTTGATATTGGAGGAGTAAGTGGAACATCAGGTGATTTTGAAATTCAGTTTGTTAAGGACGGTGTACCCCCAATCCCACCAACTGTAACCGGTACAGAGACTTTTATAAATAATCCGATGAATTTAACATTCACTTTTTATGTCGAGTCCGTAATTGATTCCTGCGTGGGACATTACAGCAAAGATGATTGGGTTTCTCAGTATGATTTTGTGATGACACCTGTTAAGTACAATGAATATACATATGTAGGAACAATACCTGCAGAAACGGAACAGGTAACGAACGGTAAAGTTAACTTTACTATATATGATTCTGAAGGGAATAGCGGTACTACTTGGGATTATACGGTAAAATGGTTTGACGGTCAGGTAGAACTTTTTGATGATTTTGACAGTAATCACAATCCTGCAAACTGGGTATTTCCGACGGGAAGTACTTGGGGATTCGAAGTAATAACAGACGCATATTCGCCTGTCACGGCGTTGTCAGACAGTCCGGGTGGAAACTATATTGAGGGAAAAACAAATATTGTTGAAACCAAAATCATGGATTTATCCTCAGTTGTAAGCGCTTCAATATCTTTCTGGGCGAAAGTTGACCTTGAGGAAGGTTGGGACTTTTGCTATTTGGAAGGAACTTATGATAATGGAGCTACTTGGATAAACATTGTCGAATTTAACGGTGGTGCGCTTCCATGGCAATATTACTCAGTAGGTGCGGGAATTTTTGTAGGAAATTCAGAGGTAAAATTTAGATTCAGAACCGTTACAGACGCTTATGTTAATCAGGACGGTATATATATTGATGATATAAAAATAAATACTTATAATAATACCCAGGACGATAATCCTATTATTGTTCATGAAGGACCTGAAATGTACGGAGGGGTTTTATCAGAACATAAAAGTTATGCTGTTGTTTATGATTTCGACGGAGTTGATTCGGTCTGGGTAGAATATTCCGTAGATTATTCTGATACTTATCTTACAGTCAATGCAATTTATACAGATTCAAATAGATGGGAGTTTACTATTCCGCCGTATGAAGCCGGAACACGGATAGATTATCTGATCCGTGCGAGAGACTCTTCCGAGGTTCATTATGAAAGCAGTACAGGAATATATTCATACATAATCGGATATTGGCTGAACTATACTAACGGTCCTGAATATATTGACTACCTTGATATTATAGGTTCTTCCGAAGGCCCAGGGGCAGATGCTGTTGCAGTAAAACTTACCATGGGGCCGATGGACAAGCCTGACACAGATACTTACAAAGCAGACCTGATAGGTTTTACCATAGCAAATTACATTTCTGAAGATTACCCGAGTGATCCGCTTTACGCTCATGTATGGGAAAATGACGGCGGTAAACTGGGTATAGATATGATCCCTCCTATCTGGATGGTACAGGCTTCAACACTGACGGATCCTTACGCGCTTACTTATGTTGACCTTATGCCATATCAGGATGTACTTTCAAATATAGAAGGTGATGTTTTCGTAGGTTTTACTTCAGCAGGCACACGGACAAATATTCTTTATGAAGTAGTCGCAAATCACACATCAGAACCCGGATATGTTGATTTTAACAGATCATGGCTGGGTCAATTAGTTGGCGAAAACATTGAGTGGACTTTCGATGACTTGGATAATTATTGCATTACCGGTATTATTGGTCCTTACACATGGGTCGGGATCGAAGACGACAATTTGCCGAAAGTTACGGAACTGAAGCAGAATTATCCTAATCCGTTCAATCCGGTCACGACGATCAGATTTGATCTGGCGAAAGATTCAAAGGTTTCTTTGATCGTTTATGATGTTATGGGCAGGGAAGTTATGAATCTTGTTGATAAAGATATAGTTCGCGGCGTTCACAATATTACTTTCGACGCTTCAAGATTTGTAAGCGGTGTATATTATTATACGCTTAAGGCCGGAGAAAAAAACCAGACTAGAAAAATGATGCTGATAAAATAGTGACATTTGTCCCTAAATGTGAAAGGCGGATCAAAATTCCGCCTTTTTTATTTCTTTAATTATTTCTACCATCTTCTTTACGGCTAAACCCCGGTGACTTATCTTATTTTTATCTTCAATAGACATTTCGGCAAGAGTTATATTATATCCTACAGGTACAAATACAGGGTCATAACCAAATCCATCGGTTCCTCTTGAAGTCTCTATAATATGTCCCTTTAATTCGCCGACCGATGTTTTATAAATATCTTTCCCGTAAAGAGTGATCACGCATCTGAAAGCGGCCTTTCTTTTCCCGTGCGGAACTCCTTCAAGTTCCCTGAGCATTTTATCGCAATTGTCCTTGTAGGTACAGCCTTCGCCTGCCCAGCGTGCCGCAAAAACTCCCGGTTCTCCGTTAAGGTATTCAACTTCAAGTCCTGTGTCATCTGCCATGGTGGTTATGCCCGAATATTCAAATATCTCTTTGGCTTTTTTTAAAGAATTATATTCAAGAGTGTCACCGTCTTCAATTTATGCACGGAGCAACGAATCCGAATCTCTGTATAATTCAAGAATAAAATTTCATTTATTCCGTTAACTTCAGTAAATAAATGGGAGACGATAATGTGTTTTAATAATATAATCTTGCTGATAACAGCTTTAATTATAGTTTCCTGCG
>JAKLPX010000246.1 GCA_022013635.1 Candidatus Delongbacteria bacterium | reverse complement strand
TTATTTGATCCTGTTTCCACAGATCCTGCAGAACGGCCTAAAAACACATTTCCGTAACCACCTGTACCCGAACCCCCTGCGTATCTTCCAATATACACATTATCATATCCGGTCTGATTACTTTCTCCAGCACCCATACCGGAAAAAACATTACTGTGCCCGCTCGTATTATTAGCACCGGATAAACCTCCGATGAAAGTGTTTTGATAACCGCTACCCGAATAAAATCCTCCGGAAGCATATCCTAAAAAAGTATTACCGGATCCGGTGTTTTTTGCACCTGATTTTGTACCCACAAATGTATTATCCGATCCGTTGGCATTTAATTCACCGCTGTTTGCTCCGATATATGTATTATAAAAACTGTTCGTGGCATTCCGGCCTGACGCATATCCGAGAAATGTATTATAATATCCGTTCTCAAACATATCAGGTACTTCAACACCGGTTGTTGTATTTCCTGAATAATTTCCTATAAAAATGTTATACTTACCTCCATTGATTGATGTCCCTGCATTCAATCCCAGAAACATATTCAACGGACTAAAGTTTGTATATTTTTGTCCCTGACCACCTTCCCGCATTGTCGTTGAATTAGTTCCTACTTCAAGTACATTTGCAAATCCTTTACCCTTTGATGTCGAAGTCGCTACGGTGAAAGTTCTCGAAAGAGCCTTGCTGTTATCAAGATTAACCCTGACACCACTCGGGCTGATTACCATAAGAGTGTCTCCGTTATTCAATATCCTAAGACCATCAGTAGAAACATCTAAGACCTTATTGTTCGAAGCATCTTTTACTTCAAAAAGGGTTTCAGCCGAAAGTGCAAACATCATCGCAATAATGATAAAAAATTTCATATTATCCTCCAAAAATTCAATTATTTTTCTATAAGTTGTTTTACAAGACCTTCAAGTCTTTTTATCCTGGATTCCTGATCTGATATAATCGCCTGCTGCTCTTTAATTGCCTGAATAGCTACAACACTTAATCCTGCGTAATCCATAGTATAGGTGTCATCTTCTTCACTGTAATATACAAAAGACGGAAACAATTCTTTTACATCTTGGGCTATCAATCCGATGTATTTCTGCCCGATGCTTTTTTGAGAAATAAAATTATATTTTTTAGGTTGAAGGAGCATTACTTTATCTAAAATATTTGCATATTCCTCAACATTCTTCTTGAATTTTGCATCAGAAACTGCTGTATAAACTCCAGATGTAAAATCAAAACCACCTTTTTTTACTCCATTGAATAATAACGCTAACTCATCTGTTGTGTACTGATAAATATTCCAAGTATCTGTATTTCCAAGATATGTATTTTGAAAATAAAGCCCATTCGTAGTACCTGATGGATGAATAATCGAGACTCTTGATGTTGTAAATGTCAGGTCGGTATTCGGGAATGTTCCCTTTATCAAAGGCGTAGAAGTGTTGGAATTAGCTATATAAAGTTTATTTGATAAAGTCTCACTATAACCGGATTGGTAGCCGAGAAATACATTCCCCGCACCAGAAACATTACTGTGCCCTGAACCTGATCCTATCATAACATTGTTACTACCGGTGTTTATAGAGCAACCTGATTCAAACCCAAACAAACTATTGTTGCTATTATTCGTAACACCGCTCCCGACTCCGGCCATAAATCCCATTAATGTATTATTGTGTCCTCCAACATTACACAAACCTGATCCTGCTCCAAATATACTATTATAGTTGCCGGTAGAATTTTGCGACCCAGACCAAAAACCAAAATAAGAATTATCGCGTCCTGATGTCACCATACTTCCGCTCATACACCCTACAAATGTATTTTCATAGCCGATTGAATTTCTCCCTGCATATGCCCCGACGAATGTGTTATATGGCTTGTCAGTATTTGCATAGCCCGCTTCAAAGCCTATAAAAACATTACGATGTCCAGAATTGTTTAAGAATCCGGCAGTATTTCCTAAAAATACATTGTTATAACCCGAAATATTAGAAAATCCAACGCTATCTCCGATCATGATATTATCATAACCAGTAGTGTTAGACAAACCGGATTCATTGCCTAAGAATATATTGCTTTTACCGTGGGAAGCATAGGGTATTCCCGGAGTAATGCTTGATCCTGAATTTAAACCAATAAAAATATTCTCCGGACTAAAATTCGTGTATTCATCTCCAAATACTCCTTCCCGCATTGTCGTTGAATTAGTTCCAACTTCAAGAACATTCGCAAATCCTTTACCTTTTGATGTTGAAGTCGCAACAGTGAAAGTTCTCGAAAGAGCTTTGTCTGCACTATTATCCAAATTAACCCTGACACCACTCGGACTTATGACCATAAGTGTGTCTCCGTTATTCAATATCCTCAGACCATCAGTAGAAACATCAAGAACTTTATTGTTTGAAGCATCTTTTACTTCAAAAAGGGTTTCTGCGTAGATCATAGCTGATAAAACTAAAATAATTGATAAAAAGATCTTCATTTCACTTTCCTTAATTTTATTCCGTTTCACTCTTATGTAATTTTTTCTGTATCTGATACTCTATACTTTTCTCTTCTGAGAGCCCAAATGCTTTCGGATGTATGTAATAACCTTTTTCCTCACCGGTTTTATCAGATTCAACTTTTAAAGGATTTGTTTTAGCATAATTATCATTCCTTGTACTTGTGAGCAGCCAGGAAACTTCCATACCGACTTCTCCTCCGGATATTTCGAAAGAGTTATCTCTTATTTTTTTTGAAATATAAAGATTTGGACCCGGACTTCCAATTGCAGTCAACTGATAACTAAAATCTGTATTTATTGGCTCAAACCATTCGGGAAGATCAACTGATGCTTTTCCAAGCCTGTTCAATATGACATTACCGCGATACAGATTTGTTAATTGATCGCTTGAAATTGTAGAAAGAGTGAGATACTTCGTTTCAGGATCAAGCGGATGATCTATCTTGACCTGATCCAAAGATTTTACGACTGTACCGGTAACATTTATGTTTCCGCTGAAGTATCCTGCCCAGTTTTCCCCGGTTCCCGATGCTCCTGAACCGTAAATACTTACATTTCTGTATGTACCCCCATCTGCATCTCCGTAAACTCCATATGTATAGGTGCCTGTACTTGTATCCGTATTTCCGTAAACAGACATGTAATCATCCACAACATAAAGCCCGTAAGATGAATTAGCTGCGTTAATTCCGACCCTTCCATTAAATCTTAGGAGGTTATTTGCAAAATCACCCCATATT
>JAKLPX010000245.1 GCA_022013635.1 Candidatus Delongbacteria bacterium | reverse complement strand
TATACATATTCACGATTTCCGGAGCTACGATGATAGGCAGTCCCTGATTTACTGAAGAACGGTAGAATATTCTGTTTACCGATTTGACTATTACGGCTTTTATACCGATATAGGCAAGTCCTACCGAAGGATGCTCTCTCGAACTTCCGCATCCGAAATTATCTCCTGCGATAATAATGTCATTTTCCTTAGCTTTTTCTGCAAATTTCTCATCAAAACCTTTGAAAAGATGCGGAACTATATCTTTACCTTCTGAACTTAGAATTGCATAAGTCAGGCTGCCTGCGAACATCTGATCTGTGTTTAAATTGTCCACATCAGCATAATTCCATACATTTTCGACACGCCTGTTATCATCAGCCTTAATATCTATGGTAGAAGCAGGCGGGATTTGAAATGGAAATTTGTCGTTCGCAACGATTCCGCGTGGATCTGTGATCACACCGGTTAATGCGGAATGTGCCACACAGGCCGGGGATGCGAGATATATCTCTGAATTCTTATTGCCCATTCTTCCTTTAAAATTTCTGTTCGCAGTAGAAATTATTGTGTAACCGTCGGCAGGAATTCCCTGACCGGTTCCGAGACAAGGTCCGCATGACGACGCAAGAACTATCGCTCCGGCTTTCATTAACTTGGTTGTAAGGCCTTCTTCGATCATCTGAAGATATATCTCTTTTGAAGCCGGAATAACAAGAAGTTGAAAATCTTTCGCTACTTTTTTTCCGTCAAGTATCCCTGCAGCAATACGGATGTCTTCGAGCCTTCCATTCGTGCATGTTCCGATAAGTCCCTGATGAACTTTTTTACCTTGTACTTCAGATACCGATTTTACATTTTCGACCTGGTGAGGTGCCGCAACGAGAGGGAAAAGTTCTGCTAAGTTTATTTCAATAATTTTATCATAAAATGCGTCTTCGTCTGCCCAGACTTCGTTAGTGATCTTTTCACCGAGGAATTCTTCCAATACACTGTCGGCGGGGAAAACGGCATTTTTTGCACCCATTTCTGATACAAGATTAGCTAATGTCATTCTATCGGAAATAGATAGATTTTTTACACCGTCACCGTGAAATTCTATGCTCATATAATTTGCGCCGTCAGCACCGATCATACCTATGATCCAAAGTGATATATCTTTGGCATAAACACCTTTTGGAAGCTTACCTTTAAGCGTAACTTTCATTGATTCGGGTACTCTAAACCATGTATTGCCGCGTTTCCATAATCCTGCGGATTCGGTTCTGTCTATCCCTGCGGCAAGTGCATTAAATGCTCCTGCAGTACAGGTGTGGCTGTCGCTTCCCACTATTATCATTCCGGGTCTGGCATGATAGCTCATTATCTGGTGACAGATACCTTCTCCGACATCGTGAAATTTACTTATATTCTGTTCATTCACGAAATCGCGTATCTGCTGATACTGGTTTGCCAGTTTTGAATCTGTCGGCGGTGCATTGTGATCCAGAACAACGAGAAGCTGATCCGGATCCGCTACTTTTTTACCGCCCATCTTATTGAATGTGCTTTTTATGCTTGCAGTATTATCGTGCGTCAGTACTATGTTGGGGCTGCGAAAAACAATTGCGCCTTTCTCTGCATTGAGCATTTTTTCTACAAATGTTTTGCCTGACATCATTTATCTCCTATTAGTTCAGCAATCCGCCTTTTTTATAAATTTCCACCTGTACCGATGAAAATTCATTTATTTTTACGGATTTTCCTGTTTCAAGATTAGTTAAAATACTTGTTTCAAGATCAATTTTTACACGATTTCTCTGTTGCAGGTTGAGTGCGGATATGTCATTGTAAGTAAGGATAGGAAAAGCCGCATTTATCGCGTTCCTTTCATATATAGCTCCGAAAGATTCAGCTATAATTATCTGAATTCCCAATGATTTGAAGCAATCAACTGCCTGCTGACGCGAGCTTCCCGCACCGAAATTCTTTCCTGTAATTACAATATCACCTTTTTCCGCTTTTTTTGCAAAATCTTCCCAGCCTGCCATATTGTCGAAAGTATATTGTCCCATTTCAGCAATATTCGTGATCGTAAGATAGCGGTTGTGAAAGATCATATCCGTATCAATATTATCTTCCTTTACGATCCATATCTTACCTTCAAGAACTGTTGATTTTTCTGAAGCCGGCTTAGTGCCTACAGCGGTTGAAACCGCTGTTTGGCCTGTAGGTTTGAAAACTGAAGGAATTTCAGGTATTTGGTCCGGAGTAGTAATATATCCGGCAACCGCAGAAGCTGCTACTTCAGCCGGTGAGGCAAGATAAACTTTTCCTTTTCCCTGTTTTCCCGCAAAATTTCTGTTTCCTGTGCTAATAGTGACTTCACCCGGTCCGTTTTGCCCGACTTGTCCCGCGGCACATCCTGCGCAGCCTGCATTACTTACTAAAGCGCCTGCACTTTTAAATATCTTTATATAACCTGCATCAAGACATTGATTCCATATTGCATCGGTAGCAGGAACTATCTTCAGTACGACACCCGGAGCGACTTTTCTTCCTTTAAGTATTTCAGCCGTGACCTTCATGTCTTCAAAACGGCCGTTGGTACAGCTTCCGATAAACCCTGAATCTATCTTAGTTTTACGGACTTCGTCAATATTGATCGAATCTTCAGGATGCCCGGGACGAGATACCATCGGTACGAATTCGCTGATATTTAATTCGAATTCATTAGTATAAATCGCGTCTGAATCCGCTACTATCTTTTCTAATTTTCTTCCTGAACGCGATTCGCAATATTTCATTACATCATCAGACGGCGGAATTAGAACAATTATAGCCCCCATTTCTGTAGCCATTGATGATATCGTGATCCGTTCATCCAAAGTAAGTTTATCAACTTCTTCGCCGTACAGTTCGACTGAGTATCCTAATAGTGAGTTCGCACCGAATTTATTGAGCAGATTAAGCACAATATCTTTTGCCGATACATTTCCGGGTCTTTTGCCTTTAAGCGTTAATTTTACTGATTCGGGTACTTTGAACCAGCTTTTTCCCGCTGCCCATGCCGCCGCAATGTCCTGATCACCCATTCCCTGTCCGCAAGCACCGATCGCGCCTAAAATATGGGCGTGGGAATCGGTTGAAACAAGTGTACAACCCGGAGTTGCCAGACCTTCTTCCATCACGAGATGAGTTCCGATGCCTGTATTAACATCATATATTTTGATATTTTTTTCACGGGCGTACTTACGGCAAAAATGTTGGTTTTCTGCATATTTCTGATCGGATGCCGTAGGATTGCAGTCGAATGTAAAAAAAGTTTTGGAAGCATCATTGATTTCTAAACCGTTGTCCAAAAGATTTTTTACAACATTTGCGCCGCCGAAATCCCTTGCTGCGCGCACATCTATCTCTATATCTACGATTTCATTTGGTTTTACTGTCTTTTTACCTGAATGATTCGCGATAATTTTTTCTATAAGAGTTAAAGCCATTGTGACTCCCTTTTATTTGATTTTCAGTCTGTCTTTGAAAGGTTCGAATGTCATAAAATCCGCATGATGTACCAAATATGCTTCGACCGTTCTTTTGACCATATCCCCTTCTCCCGCATGAGTCGCGATTATATGACAGACATCTGCCGGAACTCCGCACTGTTCTGCAAGTGAAACACCTGAGAAAGGATGTCGGAGATATTTTCCGTAATTTCCTTGGATCGCTTTTCCGTTGGCATCTAAGACATATTCCAGCAGTTTACCGACATCAGCCAGAATAGCACCGGCGATCAATACATCCATATCTATCGGAAGTTCACCATGATAGAAATCGTTACACTTTTCCGCAGCCGCTTTTGCGATATGAACAACACTGCGTTTGTGATCCATAAAAGTTACTTTAAGATCCGGTCCGCAAAGCAGTGTGAACGGAATTTCCTTAAGATCTTTCTCGGTCAAAACGCTTTTCTCAAGGGCAAGTTCCCATGTTTTAGCTGTTTTTTCTCTAAGATCTTTTTCTTCTATCCAGTTAAGTTCAGGCCATAATTCATATATATTCATTTTTTCTCCCTTATGAAGATTTATCTTTTATAAAGCTGCGATTATAGCATCAGCCATCTGAGCTGTTGATGCCGCTCCCTGATTTACAACATCGGGAGAACCTTTTAATTTCATCATATCATAAGCTCTTACTTTCCCGTCAGCCACAACTTTCGCAACAGCATTTTTGATCTTTTCAGCTATAACGGTTTCTCCTATATGCTCAAGCATCATTACTGCTGAAGATATCATTGCTATAGGATTTACGATGCTGGTTTCGTACTGAGCGTACTTAGGAGCGGATCCGTGCGTAGGTTCAAAGACACAAACACCTGATTCAGGATTGAATTGTGCCGAAGTCGCAAAACCGAGACCGCCGATAAGACCTGCAAAAGCGTCAGAAACGATATCGCCGAACATATTTCCCGCTACAATCACATTATAATTTTCAGGATTTTTTGTCAGCCACATTGTCATAGCGTCAATATTCACATCTTCTACACGGATATCAGGATAATGTGACTTACTCATTTCCTGAGCTACCTTGAGCATCATTCCCGAAGTCTCTCTGATCACATTCGGTTTCTCGCAAACTGTAATTTTACTGAATCCACGATTCTTTGCATATTCAAAAGCCGCTTTTACAATTCTTGTTACATATTTTTTCGTAAAAATACGGGTGGAAATAGCCAGTTCCTCACGCGGACACCATGCAAAATTATCTACAAATTTCTTGTGAGTCATAAATGCGTTATATACCTGATCAGACGGATTTGTCCACTCTACACCTCCGTAAAGACCTTCGGTATTCTGACGGAAGATCATAACATCAATTTGAGGTTCTTCGACTCCGCCGCCGGCAGTACGCCTGATAAAATTAAGCGGATTGCCTTTGTATGACAGGCATGGACGCATGCAAATATCAAGGTTGAAGTGCTGTCTCATTGATACGATCGGGCTGTAATAAGTGTAGCCTTTTCCTTGTAATTCAGGAGCAAGTTCGGCAACAGCTTTATCTTTCGGTTTTGAAGTGATCGCGCCAAAAAGACCGATCTTATGCTGCTCCAATAATTCGATAGTCCTGTCGGGAAGCGGATTTCCTTCCTTACACCAGAATTCCCAACCCATGTCTGCTTGAATATACTCTGCTTCAAAACCGGCTGCGTCAAGTACTCTCAAAGCTTCTTTTAAAACGGCTTTTCCTATACCGTCGCCGGGCATTGTTATGATTGTTCTTTTAGTCATTTTTTCTCCTGATTTATTTTTCTTTAACTTGTTTTACGACATCTATTACTGTGCCGTCCACCCATTTTATGGCGGCAATTATTTTTTCTTCGAATTCGATAGCTTTCGGTTTGCCGCATATCCGTTCAGCCTCTTCTTTTAATTCCTGAATTGTCTTTATCGGAAGTTTCGAGTTCTTCATTTTTTTGATAAGATCCTTTCTGAGCGGATTGATCGCGATTCCGCGTTCGGTTACGATTATGTCTATAAGTTCACCCGGACCGCAGATCGTGGTCACTTCATCGCGGATGATCGGTATTCTGTCTCTGAAAAGCGGAATCGGAAGTATTACATTCTTACCGAAAAGGCAATTTTGCCATCCGCCTATTCCGTGAAGCAGATATCCGTCGGAATGGGTAACAACATTTGCGTTGAAATTTACATCAACTTCTGTCGCTCCGAGTATAACAACATCGAGAATCCCTTCAAAATTTCCTTTTCCGTGATAATTATAGCTTGTGAACGGGCTTGTGTTCACATGATTAGGATTCTCACGCATTGAACGGACACCGTCAAGATCAAATGTCTGACCGTCGAGGATATATTCAACCAAACCTTCTTCTAACAATTCAACCAGATATTTATTGCTTCCGCCTCTTGCAAATCTTGCTTTAATACCTCTTCTACGCATTATTTCGCCGAAATAAATACCGATTGAAAGGGCTGTCCCGCCTGCCCCTGCCTGAAAAGAGAATCCGTCATAAATCAGGCCCGCTTCTTCGCAGAATTTTGCCGATAATTCGGCAATAAGCAGTCTGTCCGGACTTTTTGTTATTTCAGTTGTACCGGAAACGATCTTTTCAGGAATTCCGATCTGATCAACTTTTACTACATAATCCACATAATTTCCGTGTATTTGCCAGGGAATGCATGGGAATGGAACTAAATTATCCGTAACAACAATTACTTTATCGGCATATTGTGAATCCGCAAGCGCAAATCCCAAAAGCCCGCAGGCCGAAGGTCCGTTCACACCGTTCGAGTTCCCGAAAGGGTCAGCCGTCGGCGCTGCTATAACCGCTATATCAATCTCAACTTCTCCGTCCTGAACAGCCTGATATCTTCCGCCGTGGGAACGCAATACTCCAACACCCTTCATTTTACCTTGAGATGTGAATTTTCCCAGAGGACCGTTCATGCTTCCCTCAATATGATGGATCGTGCCGTCTTTCAAATATTCGATAATCGGCTGATGGCAGGTGAAAGAGGCTGAAGGGAACCAGACAAGGTTCTTTATTCCCATCTCATTTGCCAGCTTGAAAATTTCATTTGCTATCAGATCGCCGTCGCGGAAATGGTGGTGCGTTGAAATTGTCATCCCATCCTTCAGACCGGCTTTGATAAGCGCATCTTTTAAACTTTTAACTAATTTATTACCGTCAAGGGGATAATCCGCGCTGCTATATATCTTTGGAGCGAATTTTCTTCCGGTAGGTTTATATTTTCCGACACCTTTGAACGGTATCACTTTTTTACCGTTGATCTCTTCAGGGATCATTCTTCCGACAGCGTTTTTCACAAATTTATTTGCCATAATTTTCCCTCCAATCAGAGCATAATTTTCCGACATCTATCGCCTGTTCAATCGTTCTTTGAGCCCGTTTCACAACCGGCGGATCAATCATTTTTGAACCGATAGCCACCACGCCCAGACCTTTTTCGGTCGCAATAACAAAAGCATTCACTATTTTTTTTGCTTTTTCTATCTCAATGTCGTCAGGAGCATAATTTTC
>JAKLPX010000021.1 GCA_022013635.1 Candidatus Delongbacteria bacterium | reverse complement strand
TTCCTCCACATCGTACTCGTCCAAAATTTCGCCGAAAACCTCTTCGATAATATCCTCAATCGTAACCAGACCTACAACTTTATTCTCGGCATTTTTTACAAGTACGAGATGGGTTTCACCTTTTTTGAACTGTCTCATCAGTTCGTTAACTTTTTTTTCCTCGTTAACGGTTATAACCGATCTCAATAAATCATCAACCGTAAATACTACGCCGCCGCGCCACATATCCAGAAGGTCGCGGGCATAAATTATTCCTACAACATTGTCGGAATTATCTTTGTAAATAGGGACGCGGGAATGACCGGTTTCAACAATCAAATCAACAAATTTTTCCCGTTCCGTGTCAAAACTCACCATTTCTATTTTATTTTTCGGAGTCATTATTTACTTTTCGGTTAAATGCGAAAAATTAAGAACAGAATGCATCATCTGTTTTGTTTCAACTCCAAATATACCTATCTCGTGTCCCACTGTAATTGTTGTTTTGATATCTTCATGTGTAAGTATAGGTATCTCTTTTTTTACGGACTTACCTGTTACCCAACCGGCTATTTTAGTAAATATCTTTGATACAGGAGATACCAATTTATCAAAATAATAAAGTTTATTAATAGAAAACTTTACAATCTTTTCCGAATGATGAATACCAAGTATTTTAGGAACTATTTCGCCAAATATAAGGAATGTTACCCATACAGTTATAGCAGTAGCGGCAACAACTATCGTTTCATTTAATCTATATCTCTGACTTATTTCAACTGCAATGGATGTCGCAATAGCGGTACCAATAATCGTAACAGCATCGTTAGCGAGAAGCAAAGTTGTTAGATATTTATTGGGGTTCTCTAACCATATTTTTAAACCAGCAGATTTTTTAGGATATTCCTGTATTATTTTTTTCATTTTCACTCTGGACAGAGACACTAATGACGTCTCCACCATAGAACAATATGCGGCAGCAAAAAAAAGAATCAACATCAGCAAAAGTTCCATTACATAATACATTTCAGCACCTGTTCCTGTTTTTCCCACATCATTTTTTTTGCCTTTTTGGAATAATCGGTGTAACCGATGGAATGCAACATTCCGTGAATTATCAACCGTAAAATCTCTATATAAAAAACCTGCTTGTAAAACTTTGCATTGCTTTTTGCCGTCTCAACTGATATAAAAATATCCGCTTCGCTTCGCTTCACCCCCCGATAAATCGGGGGGCTACATTTATTGTGTGAATTTTTAAACGATAAAACATCTGTTGGATGATTTGTTTTACGGAATTTTTTATTAAGTTTTTTTATTTCTCTGTCGTCTATAAAAATTATATTATACCCATCATCTTTCGACAGAAGCATTTTTTTCTCAATGCTGGGCAAATACTTACGAATTTTACGAATATCTAATTTTATTTTGTCTTGTTCGTTAAAAATTTTTATCGACATTTATTTTATTTAACCACTGAAACACTGAATTACGGAAGCACTGAAAAAAGCTTTTTATATTTCCGTGTCTCTGTTCTTCCGCGTTTCCGTGGTTAATGATTTTAATTAGTGTCCTTTCGTGTTCATTCGTGGCTTATTTTTTGTCTTTATTTGTAGTTATCTTAGGTTCTTCAGGATATTCTATTCTTGAATGATAAATCCCTGCGAGAACACTTATAAATTTTTCGGCGATTTTGTGTAAATCGGCAAGGGTTAATTCGGCAGTAGCAAACTGACCGTCAATAAATTTATTATTGATTATTTTCAAAACCATTTCCCGCAGATGAGAATAATTTGCATCTTCAAGTGTACGGGAAGCCGCTTCAACAGAGTCCGCCAGCATTATAATTGCCGACTCTTTTGTTGTTGGTCGGGGACCTGGGTATCTGTACACCTCTTTTTCAGAATCTGATATTCCGTTTTCAAGGGCTTTCATATAAAAGTAATGAACAAGGGATGTCCCGTGGTGCTGTTGAATAATATCAACAATAACCTTATCAATTCCGTATTCCTGTGCCAGACGCGTACCTTCTTTCACATGCGAAATAACCACAAAAGAGGACATCTGCGATTTTAAGTCATCGTGTTTGGAAAGGGTTGCTGATTGGTTTTCTATAAAATACTCCGGCGTAGAAATTTTCCCAACATCGTGGTAATAGGAACCCACCCGGCACAGAAGCGGGTTGGCATTGACAACACCGGCTGCGGCTTCTGAAAGTGAGGCAACCATAAGTGAATGATGATAACTTCCAGGTGCTTCAAGCATTAATCGTTTAAGAAGCGGCTGATTAAAATCACCCAATTCTAAAAGCCGTATAGATGTTGTCTTTGAGAAAAATCTTTCCATATATGGCAGAAAAGCCAGGGCAATCATAACGGAAAAAACACCATTCGCAGAACCCCACAATATTGACGGTAAAAATGTTTCTGCTTCCCACTCCTCAAGAAGACCAATAGAAACAATAACAATTATATTCGTTAAAATTATGTAATAACCGATTCTTATAAGGTCAGGCCGGTTTTTTGCCTTCTCTGCGGAAAAGATTCCGACAATACTTCCAAAAAAGGAAACTGAAAATGCCGAAATTGAAAAATTAAATAAAATCCCAAGAAAAATACTTACTATCAGCCCAACAATAATTGCAACTTCCGAGGATATAAGGAGAGTTATCAAAATTGGAGCAGCGGCAGCCGGTATAACCCATACAGGCAGACCATATATTTTTAATGCACCTGCGAGAAAAATTATAAAGATTATAACAAACCCTGTCAGCATTACCGCCTCATCATAAAAAATAAATTTCTGAAGAGTACTTTTCAGGTAGATAATTGTCAGTAATATAATTACTGCAAGAAATAAGGTAAGCCCTAAAACACCGCTTAA
>JAKLPX010000244.1 GCA_022013635.1 Candidatus Delongbacteria bacterium | reverse complement strand
TATGGTATTTAATGAGGCATAAAAATGACAGCAGAGAAGCAAAAACCGGCAGATAATAATAATTTATTACCGGATAAATCAGAAATTGTTTGTTAAATAACAAAAAAGCAACAATAATTGAGTAGAATACATATTTTTTCGGGAAATATTCTATCAAAATCAGGTAAATTATAACTCCGGAAAATGGCAGAAATAACAAATATCCGAATCTTGACCAAAGGAGCAAAGGTTTATTTATGACCGCTATCCATAGTCCGTTTACAAACGAAGATCCCCATATTAAATCGGAATTATTTTGCAGATCGCCATGCAAAATTCCCCAGGATTTAGCTAACTGCCAGCCCTCATCAGTCAGATCAAAGCCCATGTTAAAAGTTAATGACAGTATAAAAAATATTATATTCCATAAAAGGAACGGGTAAAGATAATTTTTAAATTTTGATTTAAGTAATTTATAAAAAAAAAGGAAGAAAACTACCCAAACAAATAAAAAATAGAATTTTACTGTTACAAACAGATATTCGTTATTTGAAATATCAGGATTAATTACTTTTTGATTGTGAGGAGAAATTAAATACAACCAGATTAGCAATATA
The DNA here is from genome assembly GCA_022013635.1 of Candidatus Delongbacteria bacterium. Lineage (GTDB taxonomy): Bacteria > UBA4055 > UBA4055 > UBA4055 > UBA4055 > JAKLPX01. The sequence continues at coordinate 3,150 of JAKLPX010000244.1, read as the reverse complement.
AAAGATACTCCCGGGTATATATATTTTTCAATGCTTTTAAAAGACACAAATTCTCCAATCTTTAGTACAAGTAATTCTCTTCACTCTACAATATAAGCGAAAAGTAAAAAATCCAAAATAGAATATTTTAATATTTCGAGCAAATATTATACATAGTTATCTTTCCATATTTCAGGTTGCGGTGTAAAATCTCCGGGCAGGAATAGCTACTGCTGCCAAAATTGCAACTATTAATACAACCACCAAAATTTCTATAAGGATAAATGCTTTTATCATTTTTTACTCAGGTTATTTGTATTTTATGTAGCACCAGTTATAAAAAAAGCCAATCTTTCGATTGGCTTTATAAACTCACTAGCTGAATAATTGCTTATTTCCAAGCAACTGTTTGCATAGTGAAATCTGTTGCTAAATAACCAGCAGATCCGTCGCCGGAAACATTTACATCAGCACCGTTTAGTGAAGCGGTATAGCCTGCAGGAGATTTTACGTTTAAATTCGCATAAAGCGGAGTAACCTGGCTTTGTGAATAATACGTACCTGCTGATTGTGCCACTGTTGCTGCGAAGTTAATAGCAACTTTTTCTTTTGAGTTTTTGATGTATGCGTTATATGCCGGAATAGCAACTGCTGCCAATATAGCAACGATTACCGCAACAACCAAAACCTCAATCAGTGTAAAACCTTTTCTCATCTTTTTCACCTCCCTTTGTTTTAAATAGACCACGCATCTCAACATTTGTAAGAGAATGCAGCCTTACATTTAAGATACTAAAACGGTTATATTTTGTCAAGTAAAATTTAAATTATTTTTATTTTACAATTTGCCCATCAACCATTATTTATTTATATTCAAATGTTAAATCAAAGGTTTAACAATGAGAACTGAAGATCTAAAAAAACCGGTTAAAAAATTATTAAGAGCAGATTTAATTATCCTGTTTCTTTTGTTTGTTTGTTTTTTCTATTTTTTCATTTATTATACAATTTCTGATCTGCAGTTGCATTCCAACGCTGTAAGAATGATAAATATCAACAGGGCAGCATATCCGCCAAATTTTCTCTATTACCTGATTCTCAATATTGGTTCTTCTTTTTCAAAAAACTTTACGGTAATTTTACTTGCTACATGTATAATAATGGCTGTATCTATGACTGCAAAATATGAAGTTAGCAGAATAGTAATAAAAGAAAAACTAATTTCAGAAGGTTTTATCAATCCTAAAAATTTCAAATTGACTATTATATTTATTTCCTTTTGCCTTATTTTGTTTTTTCCTATACAAGATTATATAGGAGCTTTTGAATTTAGAAAATATTATTACGGGAAAATAGTTCCCAATGTCTGGCATAATTCTACTACAATTTTTTTGTTTCCTTTCGCAATGCTTCTTTTCTGGAAACAATACAAAGAATTAAAATCAGGTACTCCTGTTTCTAATAGCAGTCTGGTTACACTTTCTATGCTTGTGGTTCTGAATATATTAATAAAACCATCATTTTTTATTGTTTTTGCTCCTATTACTATATTGTTTTTATATATAAGGTATAAAATTTCTGCGGAGTTTACTAAAAATCTGATTCCGATTTTTATTGGATTATTTCTATTATATTTCATGCATAGAGTGACTTATATACTTCAATTGGGAAGTTATAATAAATCTGAAGGATCAATTACTTTTTCAAAACCTTTTGAGGCATGGACTTATTTCGCTCCGGGATGGTATCTACCGATTTCATTTGTTCATTCTTATGCTCTACCGATTTTTTATATGATTTTTTATTGGAAAGAATCAGTCCGAAATAATAAATTGTTTCAGTTTACTCTTTCTATGACTGTTTTAGGATTGTTGATAAGCATATTAGTTATTGAAAACGGCCCGAGAAAATTTCACGGAAATTTTATGTGGCAAAATGTCATCTGTACCTATATTTTAATGCTGATTGTATCTTGCGACCTAATAAAAAAGTACTTAGAAGAAGGATTAAAATCAATTAAACTCAGAACTCTGATAATAGTTTTCTTTCTACACGCAATTTCAGGGATCATTTATATTATTAAAATTTTCGTAACTAAATCTCCTGCCTGAATAAGAAATTATTTTAAATCTTTATTGTACTCCATATCAAACCACATTGCAAACAGAAACGATTGAAAAGCCATAATCGTGATAAACATGACTGCAAGCATTGTCATTGGGGGAAAGAACCCGTCAATAACTTTCAGAACCACAAGTCTTATAATCAGCGGGAGATCAACTATAACAAGCACAAAACCGAAAAGATAGAAAAGAATAAGTGGGTGAAAGTCCCTTATTACATATTTCTCTTTCATTCTTAGGATAAACAATTTGAACAGAAGCCATGAAAGAGTAAAAATTACCTTATGGATTTTAATTCCGGATTTTTCTCCTACATTGTAAACAGGATTGATAAAAACATCTCTTACTCTGAAATTGTAGATATTAAGCCTTACGAGCAGATCATTAGGCTGCCCATAGCGTTTATACATTTGGTCCCAATCAATCAACTTCAGAGCACGCTTATTTATTACAGCGTAACCTGTTTGCGAATCAGCAACATGCCAGTATCCCGAAGCAATTTTTGTGAGAAGAGAAAGAACGGAATTCCCGAAATAACGGATTTTAGGTATTTTTTTATATGCCTCACCCGTAAATAATCTGTTGCCTTTTGAATAATCAGTTTCTCCTGATACCACAGGATCGAGTAAATTAGAAAGGTCGTTTGGATCCATTTGAGCATCACCGGCCATAACGACCGCACAGTCGAAATCATTGTCCCTTGCATATTTATATCCTGACGCTATAGAACCGCCAACACCCTGATTTTCGGAATGTTCGATCAATACGATCTTATCGTTTTTACAGCATAAATCTTTGACTACTTTTAAAGTATTGTCCATACTCTTATCGTCAATTATTACGATCTTATCAACAAAGTCAGGCATGGAGCTAACGACTTTTTTTATCTGATTTTCTTCATTATAACACGGGACTATCACGGCTATATTTTTTTCTTTGTACATAATAATTCAATCCTATCTTATCTTATAAATTCTAACTGCACAAATATACGGTTCTAATTTATTTAAATCAAATAAATTGAAAATAATTTTAATTAGACAGTAAT
>JAKLPX010000243.1 GCA_022013635.1 Candidatus Delongbacteria bacterium | reverse complement strand
ATAATATAAAATAATTTAAAATAGTAGGAGAATCAGAATGAATAATATACCAATAATACTTCCTTCAGCTCTCATTAACAGAAAAGATGAATTCGATCAATATCTATTAAAGGCTTTGGAAAGAGTAAGATGCTTCGCTGAAAAATACGGCTGGACTGAGCATATCGTAAAGAGCTTCATGGATAAAGTGATAATCTTCGATTCAAAATCTGAATTCGACAAAATGCTGCTTGAACTTACAGCTTCCGACCCGAACCTTGAGCTTCCCGAAACATTCTGCGGAGCTTTGGAGGAAAGAGTGCTTGCAGTAGTCACGCCTGAAATATACAGCACTGTATATCCTCAGGGTGTCGAAGACGATTTTTATACCAAGATACTTGCTCACGAGATCGCGCACAGGCTACACATCCGCATTTTGAACGGAGAAAACATAATGAATGAGTTTAAATTCCCTGAACTGATAAAAGAAAGATGCATAAGCTGTTCACTCTGCTGTAAATTGTTTCTTATAAACCTGAACGAAAAAGAGTTAAATTCCGGAGTATTTCAGACCGAACTGAGCACTGGAGAGAAGTTTGACGACTTCGAAATCATTGAAGAATATGGCCTGAATATCGTCAAAAAGAATGAAGACGGAACCTGTTTTTACATTATGGATAAAAAGTGCTCGATCTATAACAACAGACCGCAGGTGTGCAAAGATTTCTTCTGCGGATCGGACAAAGCTGAGTTTAATGAAATGATAGAAGAAATAAATAATGCCAGTTTAGAAAGTATAACCTATCGAGAAGTGGAAAACTCCATTTTTGTACCCGTCTTTGATATCAGTCGGGAATCCGTATAAAACACCCATTGCTCCGATCGGAGTGATGTATCTTATACCCGAGCCTATAGTAGTTCTGGTTTCTTCTTTACTGCCTAAAACGCTTTTTGCGATCATCCCGTTATCAACAAATAGCGGGATCTCCCAGTTCTTTTTAAACTCGATCCTGAATTCCGCCGAAATCAAGGCTGAAAGTTTTCCTCCGACAGAATTTCCGGCAGCATCTGTAAGAAACATATTCTCGTTGATACCTCTGACAGTTCCTGTTCCGCCAAGGTAGAAAAGCTGATCAACAGGCGGTTGATAATCCCTGTCCATCTCCTGAAGAAAATTCAATTTTCCGAAGAAGGCCACCGTTACAAATTCTAAGGGAGTGATAAAATATTTCAGATCAAATTTATGTCTGATAAAATCATCATTCTGATTGTCTATGCCTGTTGAAAATTCAGTCTCAAAAGTAGCGAATACTCCTTTTTTCGGTCTCATAAAAGAATCCCTGCTGTCCCATAATTGAATAAGCTTAAGACTCCCGGTATTTCTCACCGTATGAGTGTCAGTATCAAATTCAGTTTTTTCAAAAAGCTCTCTGTTCTCGATCTTTAACCGTGCGATACTTTGAAGTTTACTCTCCCACTTGTAATTCAATCCTGTTCCCGATCCGAGAATTCTCGTTTCAAAATTGAGATTATAATTCTTTTCCCTTTCCCAGTAAGCCGAAATATTTCCTGTCAGGTTCGGATGGAATAATACAGGTTCAATAAATCCGAGTGTGACTGTCTGCCTTGTAAATGACACTTCAGTTCCAACATTTATTTCTTTATTCAGCCCAAATAAGTTTTTATTACCTATCAGAAATCTTATATAAGGCCCGACCGAACTTTCATAACCTCCAGCACTCTGAATATAATATGGAGGGTATTCTTCAACATTTATTATAATATCAAGAGTGTCTTTCTCAAATTCCATTCCCGGTGTTATGACATTCACAGATCTGAATATTTTCTGATTCCTAAGATTCCTCTGCCCTTTTGAGAGGTCAAGTATCGAAAAAGCATTCCCTTCCTTTACAGGCATAAGTTTATTAATGCTTTCAGCTTTGGTTTTTAAGTTACCTGCCGTATATATTTTACCCGTTGCTGCTAATTTTCCATGATTTATACTGAATTTGATATTTACGGTTGAGCTGTCTTCTGAAAATTCAAGTTCATTTTTTGAAGAAACATATATATATCCTTTTGAGGCTAATAAACCTTTGAGATAATCAGTCTTATCTTTTATAATTCCATAATTATACCCTGATCCTGAAAGTGACAATCTAAGCATTTCTTCTTCAGAAGTTATAATACTGTCCGTTCCTGAAAATTCCACATTCCCGATATGGGTCATTATTCCCTCTTTTATATCGTAAAAGATGCTCACGCTGTCTTTGGATGACGAATATTTCAGATCACTGTTGATTTCCGTTGAAAGGAATCCGTTCTGTTCATAGAATGCGCTCAGATTCCTGCTGTCGTCTTCCCAGTAATCCTGATTGAAATAATCGGTGAATCTCCACCATCTTGTGATCACGCTGTTCAGATAAGGTTTAAGTTCCTCTTTCGTAAAAGAATCATTCCCTTTAAAATTGATCTCTTTAACAATAATTCTTTTGCCTTCTTTTATTAAAATGTTGATGTCATTATAATTTACAGAATTTAAAGTATATACAGAATCCTGTCTGTCAACTTTGATGGATTTAAAACCCTCATCCTTATACTTCTGTCTGATCCCTCTTACGATCTGCCTTGCAGCGACCGAACCTCTTCTTCCCTTATAGATAAGATCTGTTTCATCTCGTAGCTTTCCCTTATAAAAAAAATCGTTTCCCGAGATATTGATCCTGTACTTCGGCCCTTCGTTTATTTCAAAAAAGACATTTGCTGTGTACTTAAGAGAATCTTTTTCATGTCTGCTTATGATCTCAACATCTGCAAAACCGCGTTCTCTGTAAAATTCTTCAAGAGCTTTCCTGTCAGCTTCATATTCGTCCTGAATCAGCCTGCCGGATTCTGATGTAAAATAACTTCTCCAGTACATTCTCATTTCTTTTTTCAGCCGGAAGTTAGAGTAGTATTTATTCCCTGTGAGTTCGATCTTTTGTAGAGTGTAATATCCGGTCTTGAGGACTTCTATATCAACTTTAAACAGCTTTTCGGAAATTCTTTTAGAATTTATATTGACCAGGACGGAGTCATAACCTTTCCGCAGAAAGTATTCCTTAAGAATTACTGCCTGCCCTTCAACTTTTATTGAATCGTAGATCATGCCCGGATATATTGACATCATGTCCAGAAGTCTGTTTGAGAAAAATGGATGTATTTTACGAAATTTTATATCTGAAATTCTTTCCGCATTGATAATTCTACTTATATCCTCCGCTGAATAGAGACTTGCAGCAAATCCCTGAACTGCCATAACAATTAAGATCAAATTAAATATTTTAAATACTCGTCTCATTATCTAAACTCCAGCCTGTACTGTAATTCCGAACCGAAATTGCCGTCGGTTGATTGAAATCCGCTGAAAATAATTGTTTCAAATATCTGGTAATCCGCGATGGCTTTCTGAATGAATTCCGAAGAGTTGTTCGTCATTGAATATTTTAATATCAGCCTGTCCGATATTTTCTTTCCGACTGTAAGACCGTAACCTGCCGGTTCTTTTGTTGAGAAATTATCGGGTAAGCTTAATTCTATATAATCCAGTCCTGTCTTTTTAGTCAGATCCTTCTGATAATTTTTATATAGCCATTCAGCTATAAGTTTTTCTTTTGAAACGGACATCCCGTTAGTTCCCGATAAAAATTCATTGGATTTTCTTCCGAATATAAGAATTGATAAAATATCGGCATCGCTCTCACTCGGTAGGGAAGTTAAGGAAAATTTCGGATTGGCCAGATTTTCTGAGATAGATAAAAATATTCTATAATCGTTAACCTTAGTTTCGCTCTGAATGTCCACTGTGGGAAGCATGCCGTAAACAGGCTCAAAATCCAGAATACCTTTGTTGATCGTAAAAGTGTTCTTCTGAAATATTATGAAACCGTCTTTTTCTATCTTCGCCCTGCCTGAAATTAGCGGACTTGAAATATTCCCTTTTATCTGCAGGTCAGGGTTAAGTTCGAGAAAGGCAAAATTATTATCGAGTACTATTGAGCGGCGGCTTTTGAGAGTCAGGTCAAGTCCTATATCCGGTAACGAATCTCTTTTTGTTTCGTTCTTTACGATCTTCGTTCCTCCCCCTTTAAAAACGCTTCCGAAAATATCAATATTCTTATAATATAGTGCTTCAAGTATGAGTAAATCCCCTTTCAGCTTACCCGCTTTAAGGTTTCCCGAATAATTTATATCGGTATTAAGCAGACATTCAAGCTGATCCGGTATTGAGACAGGAAGAGCTGTTGTTTTGAAATTCATGTTCATATTACCGATACGATTTTTCTCTATATCTACACTGCCTTTCAGGGTTAATATTCCATTCCCTATCTTTCCTGAAACTGTATTGATAGTGATCATATTTTTTTCAAAGAGTATCTCACCGCCAAGGTCATACAGCTTCTGTTCAGTTACAGGCAGATCTATTCCTATCTTATCAAGTTCCATTTTTCCTGTAACAGAAGGCTCAGGCATCAAACCGCTGATGCTTATATTTCCTCTCAGATAGCCGTCCGCATTCGTAAGTTCCTCCCACACAAAAGCAAGAGACCGGACAGGCAAAACTATATCTGCTTTAAAATCCATATCTTTTCCGGGTTTAAAATAACCTTTGATATCAATGAATCCGTCGTTAAGGAATTTCAAATTAAAGTTTTTCAGCTTTAATTCTTCCTGTGAAAAATCAGCTGTAAGGTCGTTGCCGGAAATTATCTTCTTTTTTTCCATGTTCAGATCGAGCGAATCTAATCTGACCAGT
>JAKLPX010000242.1 GCA_022013635.1 Candidatus Delongbacteria bacterium | reverse complement strand
ATCCAAAAAATAGACGAGTATATTAAGGGTATGTCTTTTGAAGATTTTATGAAAGACACCAAAACAGTGGATGCTGTTATAAGAAATTTTGAAGTAATCGGAGAAGCTTCAAAGAATATTTCTCAGGAAATTAAGGATAAATATTCTGATATTCCATGGTTGGAGATGTATCTTTTAAGGAATAAAGTCAGCCATGAATATTTTGGAATAGATCACGAGATCATTTGGGATGTCATAAAAAATTACCTGCCTAAAAATATGGAACAAATCACAGAAATAGCCAAAAAAGAAAGATAACCAAGAACTTTCATGCAATAAAAAAGGCCTCATTTCTGAGACCTTTTTCGTTGAGGAGTGAGTGTATGTGGGGAATCTTTAGAACGAGTGTCTGAATTTCGAAAGACTGCTCCTGAATTTGAAGGTGAAGTTTATTACCTCTACGACTTTTTTATCTTCAACTGTCATTTGGCTTTTATCTATCTTCATTTTGTGCTCCTTTTTTTATGTTTATTTCAATTACACTTGCAATATACCATATATATTATACAGTTCAAACGAATGTCCGACGAAATGAATATTTTGTGGGATGAAAGGTATTAAAAACGCTATGTACTATTTACTTTATCGATCAGTCTCATTGCTGATTTATCCATTTTCGTGAATCCGAACAGCTTCTTACCTAAGTCCTTGAGTGATGCTCCGAACAGATAAACTATACTTCCATCTATGATGATAAACCTATCATGCGAATGTTTGAATTCATAAGCTTCAATACTAGAATACTGCTCCCCGAACTTTTTAATATCAAGCTTAAATTGCTCTGAAATAGATTTCTTCAGTATCTTTACTTTAATACTTTTACTAATCTTGGTCAAATGAACCAAAACAGTGTCGTCAATATAATTATCAATTATAACAATAGACTTCTCCGCACTTCTGAAAAGATCCGAAACGAACTTATAAGCATCGAAAACCTGACCTTCAAAGAATATTCCCTGATCAGGAATACGGTCTTGACTTTCCAAAGCATTAAACACTTTCTCAAACTTCTGATCGTTTTCAAGAAGTTTGATCTCTACCCTATCAAGCCTTTGAAATATATGTCCGTTTGCCTGAATAAATTTCCGCATTTCTACGAAAGTACGCATGATCATTATACTTATATCGATCGCCTTATCGCTGGTAAGAATCGAAGATAAAGCTGCAACCCCCTGCTCTGTAAAAACATAAGGATTTGAACCTCCTAAATGTTTTAATGAAGGTATCGCATTTTGCGATACCATGTAGCTAATTTCAATTTTACTGAGCCTGAACATAAAGTCATTTGGAAATCGTTTTTGATTTCGTTTAACCTGCTCTCTTAATCTGAACGGTTTAACTTCATACAATTCTGCCAAATCCCTGTCCATCATTACTTGAAACCCCCGGATAGAATAAATCCTGTCCCTAAGCACATTCTCATCAAACTTTACAACATCATTCTTCGCCATAAAACAGTTCCCTTTAATTGCTTTTTATCAATATACAAAAAGATGAGTGTCAAATAGTGATACTCACAATAATATCTTCAATATTTATACAATAAAAAAAGGCCTCATTTCTGAGGCCTAATTTCTGGGGCTTTTGACTACTTCTTTTTTGATTTTACCGTTATTATATATATATAATTTATGAACGAAATTCGTTGACTCTGAATATGATCTGTTTTCAATTTGATTTTCCCCGGGAGTACCTGTACCTTTAACTGTAATTGAACTGTTATCGACATCTATTTCAAGACTATTTTCATAACAAATATAATCACCTTCAGAGATCATTGTAAACAATCCGAGGATCGCCCAGTCAACCAGACAGCCGTCAGTTGTAAACGAAAAGACCTCAAAACAATTATATTTGTTATTGCATTCATCAGGATAATTTCTGTTAACCAGCAGAATGTAGAAGCCTTTTACATTAAATGAGCGAACAGCCCAGTATGTGCCGGGTTCATTGCTTGCCCCCAAACAATTATAAAAATCATCATTGATCTCAAAACCAAAATACTTTGAGAGATATACAGCGTCAATAAAATTTCCTTTAGGACTGTATCTGCCATACGCAGCCGGTAGAAAAAGGTCTGAGTACTTAAGACTAGAAGGAGGTGAATCAGCCTCAAATTTTCTCAGCAGCTTCTTAAATGTATATGTTAAGTTATCAGAAGGCGGATCTTCTTCAATTAATACTCCCTCTAATTCATTATAAGCCTGTCTTTCTCTGAATGTATTAGATATTCTTTCCTTTTCTGTATCATCTTTATATTTTCCAGCCAGTCAATTTCCCAAACCGCTAAACTTCTCAAGTCATACCTATATTTACCTGTAACAACTACAGCTTCAAAATATGATGCCAATTCATTCGGCACATCAACTTTAATAACAGGATCGTAATAAGCACCATTCCGCTTCATTATTTCTCTTATCTCACTGTCAGTAAATTCATAATTTTTAGATATAACATACTCATCATAGAAAGGTAACACCTTATTCATACTAAGCAGACTGATCATAGGTGCCATACACGGTAATATACAGATCACAGGCATTGCTATAAAAAAAGATTCTACAACATTTAAGATCAAGACATCTTTTACTGCCTCCATTTCATCGGGATT
>JAKLPX010000241.1 GCA_022013635.1 Candidatus Delongbacteria bacterium | reverse complement strand
GCTATCGAGTATGTCAAAGAGCACGGGAAAATAACAAATGGCGAATATCAGACACTATTTGATGTTTCTGAAAGCACTGCTTTAAGAGATTTAAAAAATATGGTAAAAATTGGTCTTTTTGACAAAATTGGTAATTTTAAAGAAGCATCTTATCAAATCCAAAACATGAAGGGTAAATGAAGGGTAAATGAATGGTAAATGAATGGTAAATGAATGGTAAATGAATGGCAAATGGCGAGCAAATGGCGCATAAATGAAGGGTAATTGGCTCATAAACAAACGGATAACGAGGTTTGAAAGTATTAACAAAAATAAATTCTTATAATTGAAAGAAATGTTGAGCCATCTCGTTTTATAATTGCCGCAATAATATACTTGACCTTGACCGTATATATTATTAAATTTTGATGTCAGTAACACTAACAAGAATGGACAGATAAATGCCGTTGCCGATTAACATACGCGATCTGATAAATGGACAGTCTATCGAATGGGAAAGACTCGAATTTAAGACCGGTTGGAATCCGGAATCGGTCATGCACACAATATGCGCATTCGCCAACGATATAAACAACTGGGGCGGCGGATATATCATAATCGGCATATCAGAAAGTAACGGCAGGGCTGTTCTGCCTCCAGCGGGTATAGATCCCGGCTCGGTGGACACGATTCAGAAAAAACTTCTCCAGATATGCAGGCTGATAACGCCAGACTATTTTCCTATCGCAGCGCCGATGGTGTATGAAAACAGGAATATCATCGTCATCTGGTGCCCGGGAGGAGCTGTAAGGCCGTATAAAGCTCCAGAAAAACTTGCCAAGAACTCACCGCATTCATATTATATAAGAAGATATTCTTCAACGGTAAAGGTAAAAAGCGGAAGCGAAGATGAATCCAACCTGCTTCAGCTCGCGGCGAAAATACCATTCGACGATAGGGTCAATCAGGCTGCGGAGATCGAGGATCTGAACCTGACACTAATCAAAGAATATCTCAGAGAAGTAAAAAGTGACCTCTACAAAAGTGCAGAGAATATGCCTTTTTCCGATCTGTGCAGGCAGATGCAAATAGCGAGAGGCCCCGACGAATACCTTAAGCCTGTCAATATCGGACTTCTTATGTTCAATACTGATCCTTCCAAATTTTTCAGAGGTGCGGTTATCGAGATAGTAGAATTTATGGATAAGATCGGCGACAAATTCACGGAAAAAATCTTTTCCGGTCCGCTTCATCACCAGCTCAGAATGGCTTTGCAGTACTTAAAGAACGCCGTCATCAAAGAGAGGATCAGAAAAGTTGATACCAGACCTGAAGCGGAGAGAATATTCAACTATCCCCTGACAGCTTTAGAAGAAGCCCTTGCCAACGCTGTCTATCACAGAAGCTACGACAACCAGACAACGATCGAGGTATCGGTTTTCAAAGACCGCATCGAAATACTATCCTTCCCGGGTCCAATGCCTCCCGTAAGCGAAAATGACCTCAAAAATGAAAGAGTGGCAGTCAGAAATTACAGGAACAGAAGAATAGGCGATTTTCTAAAAGAGCTCGATCTGACCGAGGGTCGCAGCACAGGAATACCGAAAATAAGAACCGCAATGACCGATAACAACTCATCCGAACCTGAATTCCACACCGATGAAGGCCGCACCTACTTCCTTACCATTTTCCGTGCAAACATGGATGCTTATGAAGACGAACCCGAAAATGTCCCTGAAAATGCAACTGTAAAAGTTGGTGAAGCCCCAGTTACTACCCCAGTTACTACCCCAGTTACTACCCCAGAAGAAAAAGTTTTTCAATGCATTATTAAAAACAACAAAATATCAAAACAGGAAATAGCAAATCTCTTAGGAATAACCAGAGACGGCGTTTCATATCATATAAAAAAGCTAAGAAAAAGTGGAATTATAGAGTGGATTGGCTCACCCAGTAATGGCCATTGGGAAATAACAGAAACAAATGGCGGATAAACAAACGGATAACGAGGTTTGAAAGTGCTAAAAAATTTTCTCCTACTTTTAATAATATTTTCAGATATGATATTTTCATATCCTTTTACAATCCCGTATTTTAACGAAGAGTTCTTCCTCTACCCTTTTCTAAATTATGATCAGTCTTTTGAATGGAAAAGAGTTAGAGAAGGAAAACTTTATAACGGCAGTTCTGCTCAATTAAGTTACGGCAGTCTTACGACTTATGACCTCATGAATAATGGAGAAGTGGTAGTAAACCAAGAAATAGGCGAGAATTTCTCATTTCAGTCAGTTTATGCATATTTCGGGGTAAATTTTAATGATATTTTATTTGATCTTAAAAATCTGGGTGAAGGTAAAAATAATACTATGCCTCTGACTTTATCATCAGATATCAGATTTTCATTCAGCAGACTTTATTTCTTTATATCCGGTAATTACTCCACAGGTATAGACAGAACATGGAATCCGAACTTTTATACAGATATTCTGGCTCATAAAAATCACATACGAAATCTCTATGCGAGAATAGAATATGATCTGACCGATTATTTAAAAATATATTCTGAAAATTACTGGGATGATTTCTACGATGAAAAAGAGTATAAAGATACTTTACTCAGCATTGCGGAGTATAAATTTACCGTAGTACTTTCAGAAAATAAACTTGGCGGCGTATGGAGCCTGAACAATTCAAATATTCTAGATCTTGGTCTGGGAATAGCAAATACAGCGCATGATTTTGATGTGATAAAAGGGACAGCGAAGAGTTATGATGTTGATTATTCGGCTATTTTACTATGGCTGCTTTATAATTACAAAATAGGTAATAAATACACGATCCAGGGCGGCTACATGGCTTCTTATACAACCGGGAAAGAAGAGAATCCATATAACAAAAGTTATCCTGATAATGAACTGTTAAAACTCGGTTTCGAATACCGGTTTTCTCCAAATGCGAGCCTTTACATATCCGGCGGTCAGCTTACCAACACAGGAAAATTCGGCGGCGGCAACGCCAGATTCAACCTGTTTTTCTGATAGATAATAACACTTTCTGCTTGATTTGCTAAAATCCAATGGTATTTCTACATAACACTTGCATTTTTCCAATAGTATTTTTACATTTCAGCTATATAACAGCGGAGTCATCATGAAAAGAAATTTTGAATCATATCTCGAAGAGTGGAAAAACAGGAAAAGCAGAAAACCTCTTATCGTCAGGGGGGCAAGGCAGATCGGTAAAACTTATACGATAGAAGAATTCGGTAAAAAGAACTTTAAGGATGTTATAAAGGTTAATTTTGAGGAAAAACCGGAACTAAAAGAATTTTTTAAGACGAACGATATTGACTCTATACTAACCAACCTGACAGCATATTTCGGTCGTAGTGCAACAGACGTGAAAACGCTTTTGTTCCTAGACGAGATACAGCAGTGTCCGCAGGCTATAGCCGGTCTTAGGTATTTTTACGAACACAGGCCGAAACTTCACATCATCGCAGCGGGTTCGCTATTAGACCATGTTCTTAACGAGATAAACTACTCTATGCCTGTCGGAAGAGTGGAATTCGCATATATGCACCCTTTAAATTTCTTTGAATTTCTCGATGCTATGGGGGAAGAAGGCCTGACGGGATTTCTTAACAGTTACGAGCCTTGGAAAAAGATCAGCCCCCCGATACACGATAAACTTTTAAAGCTTGTCAGGATGTATTATTTTATCGGTGGTATGCCTGAAGCCGTTAGAGAATACCGAGACTCTAAAGATCTGATCGAAGTTGAAAGGATACACGAAAGCATTTTAAGATCGCTCGAACTCGATTTTTCCAAATACGGAACCAAAGCTCAACAGGAAACACTCGTCACCGTGCTCAGATACATACCCACCGGACTGGGCAGAAAGATCAAATATGTAAATATAGACCCAAATAAAAGATCTGACGGTTTAAGAACCGCGTTCAAACTTCTCGAAATGAGCAGAATTGCAGGACTCGTAAATCATACATCAGCGGACGGGATACCTCTTGAACAGGGTCAGAACGACAGAATAACAAAACCGCTTTTTCTGGATATCGGGCTTGCCAACCATGTTCTCAAATTAAGACTTACTGACATAGATGACCTTATAACCGTAAATGAAGGCAGCCTCGCGGAGCAGTTCGTCGGACAGCAGATGCTTTCAACAGAACCGTATTATCTCGATCCAAAGCTCTATTACTGGATGAGAGAGGCCAAGAATTCGAATGCGGAACTCGATTTCGTGACTGAATACAACAATAAAATAGTCCCGATTGAAGTCAAAGCCGGAAAAAGCGGAACGCTCAGGTCTCTGCAGGTGTTCATGAAAGAAAAAAAGCTCAAAACAGCATTAAGGTTCAATGCCGATCAGCCTTCAAAAACCACGGGGAATTACGACCTCATATCGCTGCCCTTATACCTCTCCCCGCTCTACAGAAAATTTATTGACGCTTAAGGGCAGATTTTCTGCTTGACCTTGACCGCACCCTACTTTGCCTGTTACATTTTTAACAGGCTGGCAATTATCGAGATGATCTCATCAAACTATTTTTCATTTGCCGGATTTTTTAAGCACTACCCAATGGCCGCCTTTGTCTGGCCCTATTCGTATTAGTGTTCCTAATCCTATCAGTTTTTTCACATTCCTGTATATAGTCATTCTACCTTTATTAAGCCTTTCAGCCAGTTCGTCGTAAGTAATCTCGCTTTTTATATTGATTTCATTTAAGATTATTCTTTGTAAATCATTTACAGTATCATTTACAGTACTATTCATATGATTTACAGTATCATTTAAAGGCTCTTTGGCTATATTTACAGTATCATTTACAGTATCATCTGGGACATTTACAGCATCATCACCGACCTTTTGGGTGGTCTTTTTATCAAGCCTT
>JAKLPX010000240.1 GCA_022013635.1 Candidatus Delongbacteria bacterium | reverse complement strand
CATCTTCATTTTATTTATTAAAATATTCTTGATTATCTGTGGCATCCTTGTCTCCGTTTAATTTATCATAAATGTAATATAAACTTAACGGTACGCCAAATAATGGCGGTGTTAAAAATATGTTAGTTTTGATTGTTTTATGAGGAAGGTTTAGTTTCTTCCGTACTTTGCCATTTTTTCTTTGACCATCTTGATCTCTCTTTCCAACTCCCTTTTAAGTTCCTCTTCTGAAGGTAGTATCAAACTGTACTTGGAAGCAAATAATTGTTCACTTTCTTTAAGAACGGAATATTTTACGATCGTTTTATCTTTATCCACACACAGAATTATCCCTACGGTGGGATTGTCGTCTTCGCCTTTCTGCAGTTCGTCGAACATCCGCACATACATATCCATCTGACCTACATCCTGATGAGTGAGTTCTTTTGTTTTTAGATCAATAAGGACAAAGCATTTAAGTCGGTAGTTGTAAAAAACTAAATCAATGTAAAATTCTTTTGTTTCAGTCATTATGCGTTTCTGACGGGCAATAAATGCAAATCCGCTGCCTAATTCCAGCAAAAAGTTCTGAATGTTTCCGATGATAGCCCTTTCAAGAATGGACTCATGCAGAGTTTCAGATTCAGGTATGTCGAGAAAATCCAGAATGAGAGGTGTTTTGAATATATCTGAAGGTCTTTGGATCTCATTTCCCTTAGATGCAAGCTCCATAACACCCTTTTTATCTTTACTTTTCAATAATCTTGAAAAAGAAATGTGTGAATCTGTCTTTCAAGATGTTTAACATCCCATCTTTCTTTCTCAGCTTCTATTTCGTAGAAAAGCCTTTCATTCTCATTTTCAACACGCATGAGTGCACGGTAATGGCTCCAGCCAAGGTTTGGTGAAAACCCTTTGACATTTTTTTCTTTATTTAATGAAATATCCGTATCTTTAAGCACTTCGGACTTGAATTCTCCACACGCGTTGTGGAGAATTGACGGATCATCCAATTCGCCACATCCGATGTGGCGAATTTCAGGCATGCGGTCAGGAAATATCATATAAAATCGTCTAAAATCCCAAAGACTAGCTTTTGAATATCCTTTTTTATATCTAAGTGTCAGCAGATCAGATAATTTATCTATAACCGATTTTCCGTAAACTGCCCTTTCTTTTCCCTGCTGTATCTCGTTTACTATCTCACGGCCGATAAGCCAGTAAGCAATCACCATATTGGTGTTTACTGCTCTTAGAACATTATCTTGAGCCTGCTCGATTATAGATGCCACTCTTGAAAACAGATCGGGAGTTCTTATTGTTTTTACTTTGCTTTCAACCTTGTTTTTCTGTGCTTTAGCCATTTACTTTTTTCCTGTATGTATATGCGTATTGCCTGTTTTCAAAGAATATATTCCAAGTCTATTATTTTGTCAAAGTAATTAATAATGAAATTATACTTCTTTTATTGTGATGCTGTCTCCGTACCGGGCGCGTATGTTTTTGAGTGCGAAAGCTCTGTGATCCATTCCCATTAGAAAGATGATCTTTTTGCCGGGATTGTCTTCTATGATCTTAATGATATTTATACCGATGATCTCGTCTCTTTTCCTGTATAGGTCTATTATCGGCTGAAACTTTGTTCCTGTAAATGACTGAGCGAACCGTGCGTAATATTCTTCACTTGAAGCGTCATATCTGCCGTCGTTGCATTGACTTGCTGTTCCTTCGGCTACGAGCTTCATTCTTGTATTATCGAGCTCTTCAAATTCGGCTTTTTCGGGTGAAGTGAGGGTTTCAAACTCATTTTCGAGTTTTTTTACTGTATGGTTCTTAAAGTAGTCATTTGGCACAGGTTTGTCTTTTATGTCGTCCCCGAGCCAGTCAAAACCGTAAACGGGTATTTTTCCGGCGTATCTGACTTTGGTCTCGATCATTTCATAGGGGTAAATTTTGGAAAGGTATTCCCTATCGCATTGAATATCTTCTGGTCTGATCTCTACGGCAATTGCGTCGGGTTTGTATTGGTCTATTATCTTAAAAACATCGTCGTAAGTGTAGGAGCTGTTCATTTTGTGAAGCCCGTGAAGAGTTCCGAGTATCATTATTTCAGTTTTATTTTTGTTATTCATTTTACTTGTTCCCGTACTTTGCCATTTCTTCTTTGACCATAGTGATCTTATTCTCCATTTCCTCCTCGATTTCCTCTATACTCGGAAGACTGCTCTTAAGATCATCCGGCAGAATCCGTGTTAGTTCGTATTCTGAAATTCCAATCGGTTTATTAATATCCTTTAAAGAATATTCCGCAAAAAGTTTATCCTTACCCTGACAAAGTATCAGTCCAATTGTCGGTTTATCATCAGGATGTTTCAAAATATCATCAACAGCAGAGCAGTAAAAGTTCATCTTTCCTGCATATTCAGGTATAAAATCACCTTTCTTAAGTTCAATAACAACAAAGCATCTCATTTTAAGGTGATAAAAAAGAAGATCAATGTAAAAGTCTTTATCGCTGATCTCAAGCTTATATTGTCTTCCGACGAACGCGAAACCGGCTCCCAATTCGACAAGAAACTTTTCAAGGTATTTTACAAGTTGAAGTTCCAGCTCTCTTTCCGTGAATTCTGTCGCAAGAGTGGTAAAATCAAAGATATATGGGTCTTTAAGCATTTCTTTTGCGAGTTCTGACTGAAGAGGCGGTAAAGTGAATTCGAAATTTGTAGCGGACTTACCCTGCCGTTCGTGGAGTTTGCTTTTTATCTGAGCAGCAAGAGTGTCCCTGCTCCATCCGTTATTTATGCACTGCTGCATATACCAGTATCGCGTTTGAATATCTTTGACTTTCTGGATCAGTATTATGTGATTCGCCCATTTTGTGGATAGTAATAACTTTTGTTTAAAATCTCCGTTTCCTAATTTTGCCAATGGTGTTGGCAAAATTGATTTTGAGCCTGATTCTAATTTTGCAACGGACAGTTGCAAAATTGATTCTGTGCTTGTTTCCAATTTGGCAACGGTCGGTTGCAAAATTAAAGAAAGGAATGAATATTCCTGATAAAAACTAATCATATTATTCAAATTCCTTTCAGAAAACCCTTTAACTTCCGACAGTTCATTTTTCAAATCTATTGCCAGCCTCGGAATTACACTTGATCCCCATCCTTCGAGCTTTTGCCGTTCATGTATCATTTTCCCGACATCCCAATAAGTCGTCAACATCTCAGCATTAGCAGAAATATTTGCCCGTAACTGTCCCTGACGGACTCTTAATTTAATTCCGTCAAGCAAATTTTTATATTGAACAAGATCATTCATATTATAACTTTCCCTCTCACAATATCACTCCAAGCCTTTAACTTCTTCAAAATCTTTCGGAATTTCTATCTGTCTGATCTGAGCTTCGGCATTTATTGAATCGTTTTTTATTTGTAAGTCTTTAGTAAGTATTTGTTTGGCTCTTTTTTCGGAGGGCGGATTTAATTTCTCGGCTTTTTCAAACTCGATCACTGATCTGAGGATATCTACGGGCAAATCGTTTTTGCTTTTGACTAATAATTCTATGAACTGATTGGCGAAATACTGGTCAATCTGGATCTTTCTTTTGGTTGTGTGCGCGAACTTGCCTATTACTCTGCAGATGTTGTCTCTGTCTTCCGGGCTTAGCTGTTCCGCGAATTCATACTCCTCGATTTTCTTTAAGGATAGAATTATAGGTTCAAGAGAGTCTTTTGTAATGATATAAACATTGTAGTCGCCCATATTGTATGTGAGCTGAGGGATCGTATTTATAGTATTGGATGGAATGACGAGAAATATGTCTTTTCTGACTGATTCCTGACCGGCGTATTTTTTAACACTTTCGGTTTGAATTTTTATGTATTTCGGGAAATTGGTCAGATCGTCATTTGCGGGGCTTTTTGCGTCAAAGATTATATATTCACCGCATACCTGAATTGTGTTGTCGGGTTTGCCTGTAAACGGTACTTTATCAACATAAGTGATCAGGTGTGTCTGACATAGTAACTTTATCT
>JAKLPX010000239.1 GCA_022013635.1 Candidatus Delongbacteria bacterium | reverse complement strand
TCTTTCCACGGAGTCCAATCTGTCTGGATTTTATTCAAAACCCCGTATAGATCATGAGCTGTTAAAAGAATATTCTCAGGGATTAATCGGTTTAAGCGCCTGTATAGCCGGAGAAATACCATCCGCGATAATCGAAGGAAATTATGAAAAGGCAAAAGAAGCCGCTCTTTGGCATAAGGGAGTTTTTGGAAAAGATAATTTTTACCTCGAAATTCAACATCATCCGGATATTCCCGAACAGGAAAAAGTAAATAAGGAACTGATAAAACTTTCAAAGGAACTGGATATCGGACTTGCGGCAACCAACGATTCACACTATGTATATAAAAATGATGCCGTCATTCAGGATGCTTTGATCTGTATCAATACAGGCAAACTTTTAAATGAAAGGGACGATAGAATCTGCATGCTTGACGGTAATTATTCCATACTTTCAACCGAAGATATGGAAAAACACTTTAATAATTTCCCGGAAGCTCTGGAAAACACAGTTAAAATCAGCGAATCGTGTAATCTTGATATAAAATTCAATCAAAAATTAATGCCTAATTTTGATTGCCCCAATAATTTATCCGAAGACGATTATCTGACAGTTCTTTGCGGTGACGGATTGAAAAAAAGGTACGGACTTATAAGAATAAATGACGAATACATCCTTACCGAAGGTTCCGATGAGAGAAAACTTCCTTTGCCGGTAAACGATATAATTTCAAATCTTGAATTCGAATTGGAAGTTGTAAAAAAAATGGGTTTCCCCGGATATTTTTTAATCGTTCAGGATTTTGTCAACTGGGCAAAAGAGCATGGAATATTAGTCGGACCGGGAAGGGGTTCGGCAGCCGGTTCTCTCATTTCATTTCTTACGGGAATAACCAATATAGATCCTCTGAAATACGGTCTTTTATTTGAAAGATTTTTAAATCCGGACAGAATTTCAATGCCTGATATTGATATTGATTTTCAGGATGACAAAAGGGATCTAGTCTTAAATTATGTAAAAGATAAATACGGCGAACAAAATGTCGTTCAGGTAGTGACTTATCAGACCATGGGAGCAAAAAACTCTATCAGAGATATTGGAAGAGTGATGAACATTCCGCTTGACGATGTCAACAGAATATCGAATATGATTTCTTTAAAAGTCGGAACGACAATCGGATCCAGTTTAAAAGAAAGGGAATTTAAAAAATTTTACGATGAAAATTTTCAATACAAAGAACTTATTGATATGGCGAACAGAATTGAGGGAACCATAAGGGGCACAGGTACGCACGCATGCGCAGTGATCATCAGCGGAATACCTGTTCACGAAATAGTGCCTTTGCAATATCCTCCGAAAGATAAGGTAACAATAATTACTCAGTTTGAAGGTTCTCAACTTGATAAGATCGGACTTCTCAAAATGGATTTTCTCGGCATAAGGAATCTGACGATTATTTCAGAGACCCTTGAACTGATTAAAAAGTACAGCGGCGCAGAAATTGATATTGATAATATCCCTTTTAACGACAAGAAAACTTTTAAAATTTACAGCAAAGGGATGACTGACGGAATATTTCAGTTTGAATCCGACGGAATGAAAAAGTATTTAAAGGATTTAAAACCGAACCGTTTTGAAGACCTTGTCGCAATGAATGCATTATACCGTCCGGGACCAATGCAGTATATACCGGATTTTATTGACCGTAAACACGGCAGGAGGCCAATCGTTTACGATCATCCTTTAATGGAAAAATACCTGAAAGATACTTACGGAATAACCGTTTATCAGGAGCAGGTAATGCTTCTTTCAAGGGAACTGGCCGGTTTTACCCGCGGCGAATCCGATAATCTCAGAAAAGCTATGGGCAAAAAAATAAAATCCATGATGGATAAATTGAAAGAAAAATTCGTGACAGGATGCGGCAAAAATCCTTCGTTTGTTAAGCAATTCAAGCCAACGGATGAACTCGCTGATATCGAAAGCCTCAGCAGAAAAATATGGTCTGACTGGGAAAATTTTGCTGAATACGCTTTTAATAAATCCCATTCGGTATGCTACGCCTATGTGTCATATCAGACCGCGTATCTGAAAGCAAATTATCCGCTTGAATTTATGAGTGCGATGCTAAATAGCGTAAAAGACAATTCCGAAAAAGTGCTGACCTATATTGAGGAATGTGAAAATTTAGGGATAAAGATAATCAGACCCGATGTAAACTACAGTCGAAATAATTTCGCTCCTACAAGCGACCGTAAAATCACATTCGGTTTGCAGGCGATAAAAAATGTAGGCGCAAAAGCCATTGAGACGATAATAGAAACAAGAGAAAAAACAGGAAAATATACTTCTATTTATGATTTTTTGGAAAGAATTGATATTTCTAAGGCAAATAAACGAGTGTTGGAACATTTAGCTAAGGCAGGAGCTTTGGATTCGTTGGGTCATTTCAGATCGCAGATTGTTGAATCGCTTGATGCCCTTTTGCCTCATTTCCAGCAATTGGCTTCTCAAAAATCAGACTGGAAAACAAGCCTGTTTGGAGATTCTTCAAACGAAGAAATATTTGTAAATCACCCTCATCTTCCCGCAATTCAGGAGTGGGATAAATCAGTAAGGCTGGAAAACGAAAAGGAACTGATAGGTCTTTATGTTTCCGGACATCCCTTGGATGACTATAAAGATGTCATCAAAACATTTTGCACGAATAAAAAAATTGATCCCGAAAATTTCGCCAGAGAGGAAAAGATAATTTTGGGCGGGTTTATTAAAAATATAACAGTAAAGCCTTCCAAAGCCGGTAAAGATTGGGCCAACCTTTCATTAATTACTCTGCAGGGCGACTTCGAATTACCGCTTTACTCAAAGGATTATGAAAAGTACAAAGATATCATAAAAACCGGGGAAGTATTTTTCTTTAGAATCAAAGTCATAAAAAATGAAGGCGAAATAAGGCTTTTTACGGAAGAGATTTTTGATTACGGATATGCCGTACAAAAATTTAAAAGCAATACAAAAAAAATAAGAATTAATATCGCTCCGGCTGAGATGGATGAGTATATTATAAAGGAATTTATGGAGTATATTGCAAAGAATAAGGGCGATAAGGAATTATACTTCAGAGTCAAATACGACAATCAAAGCGTTACTTTAAAATCGGATTCATATAAAGTCACAGGTTCGGCTCAATTCATAAAAGGACTGAGAAATATTCTCGGGGAAGAGAGTATAGATTTTTCTTAGTCCGATAAATATTTTACCCGAAAATTAATCATAATTAACTTTGTTAAGTCTTTCAATTTGATTATATTGATTATGTATGCAGTTAAATAGTGCATAACAGTGAAAATCAGGCGCGCGGAAAAATGGATAATAACTTTGTCGGCAGCGGACATTTATTTAAGTATGAGACAGAATTGTACCTCAGAGGCTACAAATTAATTGCCGGAGTTGATGAAGCCGGAAGAGGTCCTTTAGCCGGTCCGGTCGTGGCCGCCGCGGTAATATTCAAGCAGGGAGTAGTAATTGACGGAGTTGACGATTCAAAGAAATTAAGCGGAAAAAACCGCGAAAGACTTTTTTACGAGATAAGGAAAAATGCTATCAGCTATGGCGTTGGAATGATTTCAAATAAAAGAATTGATGAAATAAATATACTCAGAGCCACTTTTGAGGCTATGAAAAGAGCAGTAGAAAGGCTGAGCGTAAAACCGGACTACATTTTAATTGACGGAAGAGATGAGCCGTTTGAAACAAATGAGCAGATGAGCATTATTAAAGGGGACAGTTTGTCATATTCCGTTGCCGCCGCCTCTATTATAGCTAAGGTAACTAGAGATAAAATAATGAATTTTTACGATAAAATTTATCCTAATTACGGCTTTAATCATAACAAGGGATACGCGACAGCCGGTCATATTGAAGCTATCAAGGCACTTGGCAGATGCGATATTCACAGAAAAAGTTTCAGGTTGCAGTTTGAAAAAAATCCTCAGATGCATCTTGAATTATAAAGCGGGAAGTTTATGATCTTTTTTCTTACAATACTGTTTATTTCCGGACTGTTGTATATAATGTACATTGAAAACTTCAGAAAAGGCTTAAGCCGTATCAAAAATGATTTCTTCGGTGTTTGCAAAGATAATTTACCAAAAGTCACCATAGTTATTCCCGCCAGAAACGAAGAGAAAAGCATTTCGGCTGCAATCAATTCGGTTCTGAATCAGAATTATCCCGATAACCTGTTCGATATTATAGCTGTAAACGACAGGTCAAGCGACTCTACGGGAAGCATTATGGATAATCTTAGCAAAATATATCATAATTTAAACATCATCCATATTACAGAGGTTTCAAATAATATTTCGCCGAAAAAGAATGCGATTATGACGGCCGTCAGAACCACGGAAAACGAAATAATAATTACAACGGACGGAGACTGTCTTCATGATAAAAACTGGCTCAGGTCAATGATAAGTCCGCTGTTAAATTCAAATGAAAACATCGGTATAGTCGCCGGTCTTACCGTTTTTGAAAAAAAGTATGAGGACTTTTTTGAGAGTTTATGGCAGAATATGCAGAATATAGATTATATATCACATTCTTTAATTGCCGCTGGTTCGATAGGAAACGGCAGAGCATTTACGGCGAATGGAAGTAATCTGCTGATTAAAAAATCATTGTATCGGAAAGAAGCGAATAATTTTAAAACCGAACTTGCCTCCGGCGACGATTTTTTTATCATTCAATCCGCTCAGGAAAGTAATTACAGGTTAAGATTCGTCTTCAACAGAGAAAGCATAGTCAAAAGCGCGCCTGTTGACGGTTTGCAAGGCTTAATCGAACAAAGGTCAAGATGGGCATCCAAAGCTTCCTATTCGACGGATTTCGTACTGTATTTCGCGGTAAATACATTTGTTTTTTACTTGGGACTGTTGACAGCTTTTTTTCTCATGATATTCAATTTCATACCTGCTTGGATTTTTACAATACTTTTTTTGATGAAATTTATTCCCGAGACGATATTTTTAGCTTATGGTTTCGGCAAATTCGGTTTGGATTTTAAATTAAGATATTATTTGTTATTGCAGATTTTTCACATCCCGTTCAATTTGTTTGTCGCCGTTAAGGGAAAATATTTTGGATTTGAATGGAAGGGAGTTAAATATAGACTATGAAGGGAGATAAATGCTTAGGGATATAGTTACGATTGTCGGAAGACCCAATATCGGAAAATCAACGCTCTTTAACAGGATGACTAAGTCCAAAGATGCTATCATATCGGATTATTACGGAGTTACCAGGGATAGAAATTACGGATCTGTGGTATGGGCAGGAAAATCATTCACTCTGATTGATACCGGCGGTTTTG